>DYPS01000016.1:27525-39311 GCA_020719775.1 Desulfosporosinus sp.
TACCATTTGAAAAACTTGAAAATCATTTTACAAATAGTATGGAGGAAAAAAGAGGATATCTTCTGACTCCTGCTTCTGTTAGTTCAAGCGATATCATTACTCCTGCGAATAATCAAAAACTTGAAGGAGTTATTATTTACAATGCAAATCCTATAAATCAATTCAATGAGTTTACAGCAGTTGCAAAACAATTGCAAGAGTTTAAAACTGCATTGTATGTTTCTAAAGGTTTTATGGAAAAATCTGGATTTGTTGAAGCTGATAAGATAGAGATTGAAACAGCGTACTGTGTGGTAACTCTTCCAATCATTATTGATAATCAATTGGCTGGAGATGTTTCATATGTTCCTACATTTGAAAAAAATAGTGAAACTAAAAACTTATTTGGTAGCTATAGATTTGTAGCTGCAAATTTAAAAAAGGTGTAAAAAATGGATAATGATATATTAATGACTATTATTAAAGTTGTTGTTGTTCTCGCTGTATTTTCTGCTTTAGCGGGATTTACAACGTATATAGAAAGAAAAATCTTAGCATTTATGCAAAGAAGACTTGGACCTACGCATGTTGGTCCTTTTGGATTGCTACAGATTGCAGCAGATGGTATTAAACTCTTTACAAAAGAAGATTTCGTTCCTCAAAATGCAAATAAGCTAATCTTTATGATTGCTCCAATTATTACAGCTGCAACAGCATTTATAGCAATGAGTGCAGTTCCGTTTATTCCTGGAGTAATTATTTCAGATGTAAATGTTGGAGTTCTTTTTGTTCTTGGTGTTATGGCAACAGGACTTTATGGACCACTATTAGCAGGTATGGCTCAAGCAAACAAATGGGGACTTCTAGGTGGAGCAAGAACAGCTATTCAACTTTTATCATATGAAGTTGTTACAGGGCTTTCAATTTTAGCTCCACTTATGATGGTTGGGAGTTTAAGTTTGATTGATATTAATAACTATCAAACAGGTGGAATTGAAAATTGGCTTATTTGGACACAACCTATAGCATTTCTTCTTTTTTTAATTGCTGGTTTTGCTGAAACAAATAGAACACCATTTGATCTTCTTGAGCATGAAGCTGAGGTTGTAAGTGGTTATGCAACAGAGTATTCTGGGATGAGATGGGGTATGTTTTTTATAGGTGAGTATGCAAATCTTTTCACAATATCATTTTTGGTAACTATCATTTTCCTTGGTGGATTTAATGATTTAGGATTTATTCCAGGAGCAATTGCAATTCTTTTAAAAGTTGCATTGTTGATATTTGTATTTTTATGGACAAGAGCATCTTGGCCACATGTTAGACCAGATCAGTTAATGTGGTTGTGTTGGAAAGTGTTGATGCCAGTAGCTTTAATTAATATAGTTATTACTGGTATTGTGATGATGAGATAAGGAAGTAATATGAGTTTTCATGATTTAAAAGAAAAAACATTAGGAACATCTGGGTATGTTCAAGTTGAAATTGAAGAGTATCCAGCAACTGGCTGGAGCGCTTTCAAACAGGCTGTAGGAAGAACTTTAAGTACGGAGTTGTTTAAAGGTTTGGGAATTACATTCAAAATAATGAATGAAGCACTTTTCAAGAATCAAATGCATACAATAAAATACCCTCAAGAGTTAATGCCAATTAGCCCTAGATATAGAGCAATACACAAGCTTTTGGGTCTTCTTGAAAGTGGGAATAATAGGTGTATAGGGTGTGGGTTATGTGAAAAAATTTGTATCTCTAATTGTATACGAATGGAAACAAAGATAGATGAAAAATCTAGAAAAGAAGTTATTGAATATTCAATAAATCTTGGAAGATGTATTTTCTGTGGATATTGTGCTGAAGTTTGTCCAGAACTTGCAATTGTGCATGGTGAAAGATATGAAAATGCAAGTGAACAAAGAGCTCATTTTGTACTGAAGGATGATCTTCTTACACCATTTGATAATATTGCACAACAAATAGAATTTGATGGATTTGGAGCAATTAGTCCGGATGCTGATGCAAAAATCAAAAAAACACCATTAGCTTATTAAGGAAGAAATATGTTTGAAGTAGTAGCTTTTTATACTTTTGCGATTTTAACTATCGCAATGTTTTTAGTAACGGTTGTAACTAATAATGCTCTTTATGCACTTAGTTCATTGGCTGCTGGTATGATTTTTATATCAGCATTTTTTTTCTTATTAAATGCAGATTTTTTAGGAGTAGTTCAAATTGTAGTTTATACTGGTGCAGTAATGGCACTTTATGCTTTTGGTATGATGTTCTTTGATTCAATTAGTGAAGTTGAAGAAAAGATTTCAAATCCTAAATTAACATTTTTACTTAGTGGAATGATTGCTTTGTTGGTTGTAGTAATTTTGTCAGCACCAATTGTTAGTTCAAATGTAATGGCAGCAAATCCTATTCATGCTGATTTTGCTAACACACAAGATGTAGGGCTTATATTATTTACAAAATTTCTAATTCCATTTGAATTAGCTGCTGTAATGCTGCTTGTTGCTATGATAGGTGGAATTATTTTGGCTGGTAAAAAAATGGATATAGAATTAGTAAAAGAAATTGAATCAGAAATGGATCATCATCATAGTGATTTTAATAAAAAGGATAAAAGATGATGATAACTATAAATCATTATTTACTTCTTAGTGTTGTACTCTTTGTAATTGGATTATATGGTGCTACAAGAAGAAAAAATCTTCTTATGTTATTTTTTTCAACTGAGATTATGTTAAATGCAGTTAATGTAGGTTTGGTTGCCATTGGAAAATTTCATCAGGATTTAACGGGGCAAATGTTTGCATTTTTTATTATAGCAGTTGCCGCAAGTGAAGTTGCCATTGGTCTTGGATTATTGATCTTATGGTTTAAGCGAAAAAATACAATTAATTTAGATTCATTACAAAAGATGGAGGGATAAGAATGGAAAGTTATTTATATATTGCACTTTTTGCTCCGCTTGTTGGATCATTATTTGCGGCACTTTTTGGAAATAGTAAAAAAATTCAAATTGTTGGTATAGTTACATCTTTATTGTTAGCTATCTCTATGGTATCATCAATTGTTCTTTTGGCGAGCATATTGCAAACAGGAGAATCTATTCATGTAAGTATGATGGATTGGATAGCTATAGGACATGTATACATTCCATTTGGATTTATAGTTGATGAAGTAAGTGCTACTATGATGGTTGTTGTTACAATAGTTTCAACTATGGTACATATTCATTCAAATGGATATATGGATCATGATAAGTCTTTTAATAGATTTTTTGCATGGCTTTCAGCATTCGTTTTTTCAATGATGATACTTGTAATGAGTGATAATTTTGCTGGATTGTTTATTGGTTGGGAAGGTGTTGGACTTTGTTCTTGGGGATTAATTGGTTTTTGGTATCATAAAGAGGACGTTCCTCACAGTAAAGATATCACTAAATCACCATTTTCTACATTATCACCTTATTCAGCTGTATCTCCCTCGTGGGCAGCTAACGAAGCTTTTATCATGAATAGAGTTGCAGACCTTGGAATGTTGATTGGAATTTTTTTAATTTTTTGGAATTTAGGGACACTTCAATACGATTTAGTATTTGCAAACATTGGAATGTTAAGTCATGAGTTAGTGGTTGCTATTGCTATTTTTCTTTTTATTGGTGCAATGGGTAAATCAGCTCAGTTTCCTTTTAATACATGGCTTGCAAATGCGATGGAAGGACCAACACCTGTTTCGGCACTTATTCATGCTGCTACAATGGTAACAGCTGGAGTTTATTTGGTCATTAGAGCAAATGAAATTTTTACAAGTGTTCCTGAGGTTGGTTATTTTATAGCTGGACTCGGAGCATTTGTTGCAATTGGTGCAGCATCGATGGCATTAGTTGCTACTAATATGAAAAAGATCATCGCTTATTCAACATTATCTCAACTTGGGTATATGTTTGTAGCTGCTGGTCTTGGAGCATATTGGATAGCACTATTTCATCTTGCAACACATGCATTTTTCAAATCAGTTCTTTTCTTGGGTGCTGGAAATGTTATGCATGCTATGAATGATGAGATAAATATCAAAAATATGGGTGGTTTGAAAAAACATATGCCTTATACTGCATTGATCATGACTGTTGCTTCTTTGGCACTTGCTGGTATTTTCCCACTTGCTGGTTTCTTCTCAAAAGATATGATTTTAGAAGCGGCATTTGTGAATGAAGCTTATATTATTTGGACAGTTTTATGGATAACGGCTGGATTAACTGCATTTTATTCATTTAGACTTGTAATGTATGTATTTTATGGAAAAGAAAACTATCATCATTTAGGATATCATCCCCATGAAAGTTATGGATATGTAATTGCAGCAATGACACCATTAGCTATTTTAGCTGTCATTGCAGGATGGTTCGAAGAAACATTCGTTGAATTTATTACAAATAGTCTTCCTATGTGGGAAGGTCATTTGGAGCATAATACACATTACATGTTAATTGGTGTTACAAGTGCTATAGCAATTAGTGGTGTTGTGTTTGCTGTTGTTTATTACCTTAAAAAAGGAACATATATAAGTGGAATGATGAATAAAAGATTTTGTTATAAGTTATTAGCAAATCAATATTATCTTCCTCACTTTTGGAATAAAGTAATTGTTAATCCATATTATAAGATGTCTGTATTTAGTTGGAAAAAAATTGATATGAAAATAGTTGATGCAACTGTAGATGGTATTGCTAAATTTATTTATAATGGTGGTGTCGAAGGTAGAGCTCTCCAAACTGGAAATTTATCGAAAGCATTAAAATTAATGGTGTGGGGTATAGTAATACTTTTAACTCTCGTACTATTTTTTGGTATAACAAAGTAAGGGGAATAAATGGAACATATTTTATCAATTTTAATATTTTTTCCATTATTTGCAGCAATCATAGGATTGCTTGTCGATAAAGAATCAATTAGAGCTTATGGTATAGTAATTACTGGAATTGAGTTTTTACTTTCATTATTTATGTGGGGTACTTATGATGGAACATCTGGGGGTATTCAATTTACTGAATTTATTCCTCTTGTTCAAGCATTTGGGATTTCTTATAATTTAGGATTGGATGGTATTTCATTATTTTTAATAATAATGACAACTTTCATCACAATGATATCTTTCATAGGTCTTACTGAAACACGAAATTTAAAACATATGATTTTAACAGTTTTAGTTTTAGAAATGGCCATGATAGGTGTATTTGTTGCATTAGATGCCATTTTATTTTATATATTTTGGGAATTTTCACTTGTTCCTATGTTGTATATTATTGGTGCGTGGGGAGGTCCAAAAAGAATTTATGCATCGATTAAATTCTTCCTGTATACATTTGCTGGTTCATTGATAATGCTTGTGGGTATGTTATACCTTGGGTATGTATATCAACAAGCTACAGGAGTGTGGAGTTTCAATCTCCTTGATTGGTATATGTTACAGTTACCGTTTGATATGCAAATGTGGTTATTCGTGGCATTTTTTCTAGGATTTGCTATTAAAGTTCCAATGGTTCCGTTTCATACGTGGCTTCCATATGCTCATGGGCAAGCACCTACAATTGGTTCAGTTATTCTTGCCGCTGTTTTGCTTAAAATGGGTACTTATGGATTTATAAGATTCTCATTACCACTTTTTCCAGATGCTACAGTTGCTATGATGGTACCTATGGGGATATTAGCACTTATTGCTATTGTTTATACGGCTATGGTAGCTTATGCTCAAGAAGATATAAAACAAGTTATTGCATATAGTTCAGTTTCACATATGGGTGTTATTATTTTAGGTATTTTTGCTTTAAATGTAGAAGGAATTGGTGGAAGTATCTTTCTAATGATCTCTCATGGGATAGTTTCTGGCGCTTTATTTATGCTTGTCGGTGTAATTTATGATAGAAAACATACAAAAAATATGTCTGAATTTGGTGGATTAGCAAAAGTGATGCCGATGTATGCAACTATATTTGGAGTGATGCTTATGGCTTCAGTTGGGCTTCCTCTTACGATTGGATTTGTTGGAGAATTTTTAAGTTTACTTGGATTTTTTGCAGTTTCACCAATTATGACAGCAATCGCTGGACTTACAATTATTTTAGGTGCAGTTTATATGCTTGTACTGTATAAAAGAACATTTTTTGGACCAATTACAAAACCTGAAAATCTTAAATTAAAAGATTTAAATGGGAAAGAATATGGGGCACTGATTCCTCTTGTTATGTTGGTAGTTTATCTTGGAATTTATCCAAAACCTATACTAGATCCGATAGATAAAAGTGTAAAACAAGTTGTGCAAATTATGTATATAAAAGCAATAACGCCAGAAGCTAAAGAGATGATAGCTAAAGTAAATACGATAGGAGAGAAATAATATGATAACTCCAATTTCAATTGATATAATGAGTTTAAATATATCATCAATAATACCAATGAGCATCGCTATATTTGGTGCTTTAATGATTTTATGCATTGATTTGTTTCGAAAACATAACAATAAGCATTTTTATGTAGTTCTTACGACATTATTTTTACTTGTTGATTTAGTAGCCGTTCTTTCGTACCCTGGAGGGAACAGAGGATTCTTTAATGTTATGTATGTAGATGGAATTTCACTGCTGGCACAAGCAATGATAGTTATTTTTTCTGGATTATTTATATATTTAAGTCTTACTAAAGAAAGATTTCATGAATATAGATACCCTGAGTATTTTGCATTGTTTTTATTTATGACAGCTGGTTTTCAATTTATGGCAACATCTGATAATCTCATACTTATCTTTGTTGGACTTGAAACCGCTTCTATGAGTTTGTATACAATGATTGCTATGCATAATCGTGATAAGGCTACTGAAGCAGCTATTAAATATTTTACAATGGGAGCAGTTGCAGCAGGATTTTATACATTTGGTGCGATGATTCTTTATTATGTAACAGGAAGTGTTTCATTCGGCGAAATTTCAGCTTATCTTGCAAGTACAAATTTTGATCATTATCCAATTATCCTTCTTGGGATAGTGTTTTTGATTGGAGCAATTGGATTTAAACTTTCTTTGGTTCCTTTTCATACTTGGGCACCTGATGTTTATGAAGGTTCAAGTGCTGCGATGGCTGGATATATAGCGATTGTTCCAAAAATTGCTATTTTAGTTGTTGCTCTTAGATTTTTTGGAATTTTTATTCAAGCAAATGATCCATTGGTTGAAGGTATATTGTATATGATGGCAGTAGTTACTATGACGATACCGAATCTCATAGCACTTGTTCAAACTGATGTAAAAAGAATGTTAGCATTCTCATCTATTTCCCATGCAGGGTTTGTTCTTGTAGCTATTATGTTGGGAACTACTCAAGCGATACAAAGTTTATTTCTTTATTGGATACTTTTTGCTTTTGTAGTGCTTGGAGCATTTGCAATGCTTTGGATCCACAGAACAAAAGAAGCACCTTCTTTTTATGGGTTTTCAAGTGATTATCAATTCGATAAGTTTACAGGTCTCGTAAAAATAGCACCAGTATCTGCATTTATTATTGCTATTTTAATGTTTGCATTAGCAGGGGTACCTCCATTTTCAGTTTTTTGGGGGAAAATGTATCTTTTAAGTGCAACTATTAACAGTGGTGAAATTTTCCTTGCAGTGGTGATGGTTATTAATTCAGCAATAGCAGCTTTTTATTATTTAAAGCTGATTGTTTATATGTTCTTGAAAACAAGAGATGATAAGTTAGTTGTAGAGTATAAAGATACGGTGAATACTATTGTTTTAAAAGTAATTATTGGAATATCTGTTGTTTTATCAATAAGTGCAATTTTTTGGATAGATGTATTAATGCAAGTTATTAGTAGAGCAGTTCGATTAAGTGGATATTAAATAATATTCTTTATTTAAATTCTTTTAAAAAAGAGGGTACGAATTTCGTACCCTCTTTTTTTATTGATTGCTCAAATTGTTAGTAATAAATAGGGAGAGAAGAGATATGATATCTTTTCTTATGCGTATATGTAGCTTACTCGACTGTTACGGATTTTGCAAGATTTCTGGGCATATCAACATCATTTCCAAGTCTTACACTTATCTCCATCGAAAAAAGTTGTAATACTATTAGCATCTCAAAAAATTCAAGCATATAATGATTTGTCTTTTTTGTATTAATAAAATCATCCGATAGTTCAAATGGTAGAGGACTAATGGCACAAATTGTACTATCTCTTGCGCTTAATTCCTCTACATTGGATTTGATTTTGTCATAGTGTAAATGTTGTGGCATAAGAGCTATAGTGAAAAGTTCAGGGTCAGCTAAAGCGATTGGTCCATGTTTCATCTCACCAGCTGGATAACCCTCGGCATGAAGATAACTTATCTCTTTAAGTTTCAATGCACCTTCAAGGGCAAGTGGGAAGAAAACATCTCGACCGATAAAGAAAAATCCATGTCCATGTAAATATCTTTTACTTAGTCTTCTACATTTTTCATGAAGTTTATCTTCTACTTTCAAGCTATTTGGAATTTCTCTTAAAGTTTGGAGTTCAATTTCAAGTTTCTCTTTGGCTAAAACTCCTCTTATAGTTCCAAAATAGAGTGACATCATCCAAAGCACTACTGTTTGAGTTGAAAATGCTTTTGTACTTGCTACTCCTTTTTCAATTCCAGCTCTTAAAAGTATTGTAGCATCCGCTACTCTTGTCATGGAGCTATTATCTACATTACATACTGCTATACTCTTTAACCCGCCATTTTTAGCCATTTTTAGAGCCTCAAGTGTATCAGCAGTCTCTCCACTTTGTGAAATAACAATAAAAAGCGTATCAGGCGTAAGGAGTGGTTCTTTATATCTAAATTCACTAGCGATTTCAACCGTACATCTTATTTTTGATAACCTTTCAAAGAGGTATGAAGCTGTAAGTCCTGCATGATAACTTGTCCCACAAGCACAGATTTTTATCTCATTTATTCCCTCAAGAATATCATGTGTAAGCTCATCAAATACTATCGTATCATCTTTTAATCTCCCCATCATACTATCTACCACAACATCTTTTTGTTCATAAATCTCTTTTTCCATAAAAAATCTAAATCCATTTTTTTGAGCAAAAAGTTTATTTGTTGGAAGGGTTGACCATTGTACACTGTGTGAAAATTCGATTCCATAAATACTAGCAACACCACTCATTCCATCTTCTAAGTACACAACATCATTTGCCAAACCAATAAGCGGAGCATCAGAGGAAGCAAAATATATTTCTCCATCATCATTCCCTTTCGCAATGGCAAGAGGTGAACCGTGTTTCATAAAAAATATTTTATTAGGTTCAGACTTTGTGATAAGTAAAATCGAGTATGCACCATGCAGTCTTTCAATTGTTTCTTTAAATGATCTATTGGCATCATTATATTGATTGAAATAGTATTCAAAAAGATGTACGATCACCTCCGTATCTGTCTGAGATACAAAAATATGACCTGAGAGCGTAAGCTCCTCTTTAAGCTCTTTATAGTTTTCGATGATACCATTATGGACAACATACGAGTAAACTCCAAGGTGTGGATGAGCATTGAGTTCTGTTGGTTTTCCGTGTGTTGCCCATCTTGTATGACCGATACCTAAAGTGAGTGTATCAAAGTTTGTACAACAAGTAGTATTTTGAAGCACTTTTTCTTCAAGATTTTTAATTTTTCCAACGGCTTTAAAAACCTCTATTTTGTCATTTTGGAGTAGGGCTATTCCTGCACTATCGTAACCCCTATATTCTAGTTCTTTTAATCCTTCAATTAAAATACTTTTTGTGTCTTTTTTACCAATATACCCAACAATTCCACACATATAAAACCTCTTTATTAAAATTTAGTTATTATACTTTAAAGTTTATAAATGGTTGGAAAATAAGATGAAATGGATTGAGATTATAGAGAATGAACAACAAAAAGAGTATTATAAAAAACTCAAATTGATAATCGATGAAAGATATCAAAAAACAGAAGTTTATCCGCCAAAAGAGAAAATCTTTAATGCTTTTTCGCTTTGTAAATATGAAAATCTAAAAGTAGTTATCTTAGGACAAGATCCATATCATCAAAAAGGACAAGCACAAGGATTGGCTTTTTCAACACCAGCAGATATAAAAAATCCCCCTTCGATGGTAAATATCTTAAAAGAGATAGTTGATGATATTGGGAGTTCGCAGTGTCTTGATGGGGATTTGACACTTTTGGCGAAGCAAGGAGTCCTACTTATTAATACTGTTCTTACGGTTGAAGATAGTCTTCCAAACTCTCATAAAAATATTGGATGGGAAATCTTTACAGATAATATCATCAAACATATTTCAGATAATCTTGAAGGGATTGTTTTTTTGCTTTGGGGGAGTCCTGCTTTAAAAAAAAGTAAACTTATCAATGGGACGAAGCATCATATTTTGAGTTCTCCCCATCCAAGTCCACTATCAAGCTATCGTGGTTTTTTTGGTTGCAAACATTTTAGTAAAACAAATGAGATTTTAAAAAATAGAGGGAAATCTGAAATTATTTGGTAAAGTTTTTGATTTATTTTTTAAGGTAGTTTTCTGAATAAAATTATAAGCTATGAAAAAACTAAAAGAAAGAAAGAAAGAGTGTGTGATGATAGATTTACAATTAGAGTACCCATATAAAGAGCTTAACCAAATATTTTATAATGATGAAAAACCAGTACCTCTTAAAAATCCAAAATTAATTAGCAGAAATAATAAATATATTGAAGAAATAGGGCTTGATTTAAGCGATGAAGAATTAACACAACTATTCAATGGGGAGCTTAAAATAAAAGATTTTACCCCTTATGCTTTAGCTTATAGTGGACATCAATTTGGTTATTTTGTTCCAAATCTTGGAGATGGAAGAGCTTTAAATTTCGGCTCGTTTAATGGTGTAAATCTTCAAACAAAAGGATTAGGTGTTACTAAATATTCACGAAATGGAGATGGAAGAGCAGTGCTTCGTTCAAGTATACGAGAATATCTTATGAGCGAAGCAATGCATGGACTTGGAATTCCTACTACTCGTGCCTTAGGAATTATCACAAGCGATACAACTGTATATAGAGAAACAACCGAAAAATGTGCAGTTGTAATGAGAAGTTCATCTTCTTGGGTACGATTTGGAACTTTTGAATTTGCAAAAACTCAACACAATACGGGGTTATTAAAAGAATTAGCTGATTTTGTAATAAAAGAAAATTATCCAGATTTAGCAACTTTAAACAATAAATATGAAGTGTTATTTTTTACTATTGTTGATAAAACAATCACTTTGATGGCACTTTGGCAAAGTGTTGGTTTTATGCATGGAGTGATGAATACTGATAATATGAATATTGCAGGTCTTACAATTGATTATGGACCGTATGCTTTTATGGAGGAGTTTCAAAGGGAATATGTTTGTAATCATTCTGACAACAAGGGGAGATATAGCTTTACAAATCAACCATTTATTGCTAAGTGGAATCTTTTAGTTTTAGCACATAGTTTTAAAGAGATTGCAAACTATGAATTGCTTGAAAGTTATGCAAATAGGTTTATTGGAAGATTTAAAGAGGAGTATTTTGAAATAATGGGGAAAAAACTTGGATTTTCAAAAACATATTTTGAAGATAGAGAGTTAATACTTGAACTTTTTGATGTTTTAGAGATTTGTAAAATCGACTATACGGTATTTTTTTATTATTTAAGTTGTGGGAATTTTGATGGGATTTTGATGATGAGTGAACAATATGAAACTATGAAAAATTGGCTTGATAATTATA
>DYPS01000179.1 GCA_020719775.1 Desulfosporosinus sp.
TTTCAAAATTCATTAAACTATCTCAATATTTCCTAAAAGAATAAAATTATTTTAATAATAAATGAGCAAAAGCATAAATAAAAATATGCTACAAATATGCACATCATTCAAATTAAATTCTAAATACCTACCAATCTTTTATTAAGAATTGTCCCTTCGGATGACCAGTAAAGGCAAAGCTAGATTATGGTGAACGGATATACTTTCCATTATTGTAACTTATTGGAAATTCAGCATTTGAACGTTATTTGTTTCCATTATCTACAATGCAGATATCACAACAACCAAATATTGGTCCTTTCTCAGGGTTATTTGCTATAGCGAATTGAGCAAGGTTCAAGTTGAATTTTTCACGCATATTTAATGAAAATATAAAAGATTTCAAAGTTTTATCGGCTGCCCATTGTTTTTTAGCTGAACTCCAAGCAATGGGTGTATAGCCACCAATGATCTTTCCGAACTCAGTTTCCATTACTGTGATAGTTCCTCCTTGCCCATCACACTTTTTATGAAACTACTTGATGGAAAAACCATTTTAAGATGCTCTAAAGATAAGTTTTAAGGAACTGACTTTGGCATCAAAAAGACGATGAATGGCAGCAACATCATGAATGATTTTGCTGTTGAAACTTGAAGGGGCATTATTTTTTATTTATGGTGCCAAGGATGCTATTGAGACAGTTTTCTATCTTTTGGTTCCAGGTTTTAAATAAAGATCGCATGTCTTTTCAAGCAATTAATTAATTTCTTCTTGAAGTCCTACGATTTCTGCTTCGACTATATTGGGAATTTCCACTCTTTTAGCAGCCAGCATCTCATTTAGTATGGGACTGAAGTAATTCCCGTTGATCTGATTATAGCTATTTTCTGTTAAATTTTTAATGAACTTCATTACTTCGATGCTATAGCCATAGGTCTTGACCCAAATCTTAAATTTAGCGTGTTCTGTTTGAATTTTATTGATCAAGTTGAGAAACATGCCATCCATTTTATCACGTACATAATGAAAGTCTGGAGAGCGGAGGTTGGGGTTATCATAAATTAGTTGTTATACGTCTGTCCACTTGGTCTTTGGGCATCCTTCATGAAACAGACAACATTATTCCTTGTTATAATAACCATTTTAACAGATTAGTCCAGGTTTTCGGCAGTTGGGATTTGTGCAAACTGCGAAGACGGGTTTTCCGTAGACGCATTCTCCACCTTTTTGTTTGGATTATCCGGACATTAGTTAAGCTCAATTAATAAATATATATATGGTAACTCTGTTAAAATAACTAAGATTGACTTGAACATCAACTGACTCAATATAATTGAAAATTGAAGTAAGTTACTTTTGGATTGGCATTTGCTGATAAATGGATTAATATTTTTGTTTGTATTGTTCCGATTATTTCATTTTGATTAAGTTATTGAGTAGGATGATGATTGAATTCAAAATAATAGTGATATGATTAATATTTGTAAAATAAATGATGGGGTTGGGGTTGGGGTTGGGGTTGGGGTTGGGG
>DYPS01000180.1 GCA_020719775.1 Desulfosporosinus sp.
AAAAATATTGGCTTGAATGGCTTTTAGCTAAACCATGTCAAATTGCTTTTATAGACGGAAATCATGAAAATTTCGATGTCATTGATAAATTCCCAATTATAGAAATATATGGAGGAAAAGCACAATCTGTTTATACGAATAAAAAAGGAAAAAGTATTTATCATTTGTGTCGAGGTGAAATTTTTAATATTTTCGACAAAAAAATATTTGTAATGGGGGGCGCAACTTCTACGGATAAAATTCACCGAAAAGAATTTTTATCATGGTGGAAACAAGAAATTCCTTCTTGGAATGAAACAGAGAATGGTTTTTCTAATTTACAAAAACACGATTACCGAGTTGATTTTGTACTCACCCATACAGCGCCAACAAAAATTCACGATATAATTATGAAAGATTTTTCTTTTTTGAATAACGATAAATGCCCTTGTCGAGAATTATTACAAAATATTGATGATAAAATTCAATTTACACAATGGCATTTTGGTCATTATCATTTAGATAATAAAAATAATCCTATGGTTTATAATGATAAATATTTTTCTCATTATAATAATTTTCCTTTTTTATTAAGTTGAAAATAGTATTGTTTAAATATACATAAAACGGAAGCAAGTTGGGTGACTGAAATGCCGAATAAGAAGGATGTAGTGGAATCGTTTAGACGAGTAGATAAGAACGATATAAGGGAATCATTTAGATGGAAAGATAGGGATGATGGATTTCATAATCCAAAATGTATGGAAACTCGTCATATATTTTTTACATTGCGAATGATTTGGAATCATTCAGCTCCCAAAGAAATGAGAATTAAACCTTATACAAAGTATGTTTTTGACGATTATTATACAAAAGATTATATGATAGAAGCAGTAAAGCATTTATCATGTGAACTTTCCAAACGAGATGATTTATCCCCATATTTCATAAGATGCCTTTTGACTATAAAAGCGCATTTGAATAACTAAAAATAATTATTAGGAGATTTGATATGGCTGAAAAACCAATACCTAAACCATTGTATGGATGTCACTTCTGCAGTGAAGAATATTCTCACTTTGCTGATGAATTGTTTTGGTCAAAGGCATTCAAAGCATGGGTTTGTGATAATTGTTGGGATGAACACGATGAACATTGGACAGTCGATAAAAATATAGAAAACGGGACTTTATCTGTTTGTAGTTATGGAATCAGTTTGCAAGAAGAATTAGATAACGAAGCACAAAAGGTTCCTATCGTATTTTCTAAAAATATAAAAGAAATCCCAGTAGATGTACCGGTGTTGATATTATTAACCGATGGAAGCATTCATACTTCTATCAAAAGGCAAAGCATATGTACTTATGAAGACCGATGGGCTGAGACTTATTTCTATTTTGATGTTGTAGGAATTGTCGATGTCGAAACAGAAGAATCTTGTTACATAGACCACGAAAAGGTAGTCGGTTTCACAGCTATCCCTAAAATAATAACAGATGAGGATTAAAATAATGTTTTCAGTAAATTATG
>DYPS01000002.1:0-74573 GCA_020719775.1 Desulfosporosinus sp.
CTAATATTAAAATGTTCATTATTATTTCCTATTTTGTATATAAATCCCGAGTAGCAGTTGATCATTTGGTTGGCCCTAGAAGCCAAGTCTTTTCTTTAAATATTAAAGAGAAAGACATTAAACAAGAGGTAGTTTTAGGAATACGAATATCTAAAAAAGATAAAGATGGCATACCATTAGGGTTTCTTGCTATAGTAATCAAATGCTATTTCGCACATTACGAATGTCGATAATTTTATCCTCTTATGGCTGTATATGCTCTTAAATGTGAAAACACAACCAATGGTACCAAAATTTTCCTACAATTATATATTTATACTGCATGTGTTATGATTCTAAGTAAATGAAATTTGTACTAGGAGAAAATCATAATGAAATATCTATTAAGTTTATTGGCTAGCTTAGTTCTTGTATTTTTTACTGGCTGTGGACAAAATCAACAAGTTAAAAAAAGTGTCAGCGTATATGGTTTCTCTTTTATTGAAGGGAAAGTGATAGGAAAAATTGCTAATAAAGTAATTGTTGAAGTTGCTAATAAAGAGATAGTTGAGGGTGATTCCTATATTGACAAATTAGCAAATGCAATTATGAAAAATTCATTATTTGTAATAGGGATGCAAACAAGCATAGATGATGAAGAAGGGATCATTACTGATATCAGAGGAAAGCAACTCACTTTTACTCTCAATGACACAAAACTTCAAAACGATCAAATTGTAAAAATCTATATTCCTAAGAAAATTATCGCTGTTGTTGATTTTTCTTTAATCGGGATAGACAACAAAACTTTAGATAAATTTGCCATGGAAGATATGACTACAAAATTAGTACAAAGCGGTCAATATTTGGTCGTTGAAAGAACTAAGCTTAATGCAATTTTAGAAGAGCACAAGCTGGCAGACTCTGGATTGTTTGATGAAAAATCATCTTCTCAACTTGGAAAACTAGTATCTGCTGATATTATTTTGACAGGAACATTTTCAAAACGAGGTTCAAATTGGATAGTCAATCTTAGACTTGTAGATGTTAAAACAGGGATAATAATGGCAGCTATAAATGAAAATGTGAGTGGAAATGAATTTCGATGGCAGCAAGAAAAGGATACTTCAAATCTGACAGAAAGTTTTGAAAACAAAGAGTTCAATGTGGGATGGATGGCAAATGTTACTAGCAAAGAAAATGCTTTTGGAAAAGGTGAAATTGATGATTCAACAGGTGCAAATGGGACATTGCATGCATATAAAATTGATTTCAAATTTAATAGCAAAAATGGAACTGTATTTTTTCAAAATAATAGACTTCGAGATATTTCATCATATCATGGAATTTCATTTTATGCAAAGGCAGATAAATCAACAGTAATAAGAATTTGTATGTTTGATAAAAATTTTGATGATTCACATGATAATAAATGGTTGACACAAGTCAATTTAGGAACAAAGTGGAAAAAATATGAAGTCCCCTTTGATCAATTCTTAATTGGCCGTGGGTATATAATAGATGTTCCAGGTGGTGATGGAAGATTGGATTTGGATAATATTCATAAAATAATGTTCCAAATTCATGCACAGGAAAATAGTCTTTTTGATGTTGGACAAGTTTGGATTGACGAAATATCTTTATATTAAAAAGGATTGCTGTATGCTAATCGTAATCATTCTTTTATTTGAAATATGTAGCAATTGATTATCCTTTAATTTAAGTGGTTATCGATACATTTTTTATAACCGTAATGAAATTGTAGCTAATTTTTATGACACTTATTTGTCAACACTTTCCCAAGTAGCCGTTGACCATTTGGTTGGCCCTAAAAGCCAAATCTATGCGAAGCAAAGATTTTAGATAAGAGATGATTTTAGGAATACAAATACCTATAAAGATAAAGATTACACATCTACCATACTACAATTACCTATTTAGTAAAGTTATCGGACCCTCATGTTATGGAAATCCCGAACCACCCAGGAAAAAATATTTTATCAAAAAAGAGGTATTTATTTGCTGAAAAATAGACTCTCTATGGTTGTTTCCAAGAAGCAATTGATTTTTCTATATTTTTAATATTAGAAACGATGAGTTCATTTGAAGGTTTTAAACAATGTTTTATAAATTTTATTTCTGCAACCGTAAATCCTTTTGGATCTTTGTCACTCATTTTTAATTCATTTGGTAGTATCTCTATTTTTTTTAATTTTGTATTTGAAAATTTAAGATAATACATCAACATAAACTTTCCATCATCAAGTTTTTCTAAAGTTACATAAACTTTTGATTCACTAATTGATTTTTGATCAAATAAAGATTTATCAAGTGATTGCAAAAGCTTTACAAATTCTTCTTGCTCAATCCACCCAAGATAAACTTTTGAATAGATATCCATATATAAAGAAACTGTTTTAGACATAAAGAAATTTTTATTGATTGATTTGTCTGGATTTATGGATTTTTTTAAAATCCATCCTAAAGTATCAAAATACTTAAAATAATCAATTTTAATATCTTTTGCCTCTATGAATTTTTCATTTTCAAATCTTACAAAAGGTGCTTTATGATAGTTTTTTCCAATAATATGCTTTTCCAAAATACTTTCAGCATTTAAATTATCAGTTATCCATATGGTACAATTATCTGGAAATTTATTTAAGCCATTTGCCCCATCGCTTAAAATGATAAGGGCATTTACTTTTAATTTTGGAAAAAGCATAGTCAATAAAGCTGTTTTTTTTCTAAGTCTTTTTCTAAGTCCTACAGTTGATTGAACAATGGTGCTTTCAACATAATAAACACTATCGTTAGTAAAAAACATAGCATCATACTCACTTACATCTTTAAATCCAGCTTTGTAAACTATTTGTTGACTTTTATCCATTAGGAGACCAAATTTTTGATTTTCTTGGTTTGAAAGATTTTGATGCGGTCCTTTTAAAACAAATTTTGTAATCTGTTCCTCTTTAAGAGCATATTGTAATAATAATTCATAGACAATATTTTCATAAAGCTCCCCTCTGAAACCATTATAAGCACTTATAAATTGTTGTGTATCTCTCTCTACCCCACTCTTAATGAGGCCTAAAAGATGTTTTGTATGGTATGTATAATACATTAAATTATCACCTAAAGAGGTAATATCTAATGTCTTTATTTGTGTATTAATTTTTAATGAATGCATATTAAAAACTTAATATTATTCCCATTCTATAGTTGCTGGTGGCTTAGAACTAATATCATAAACAACTCTATTAATCCCATCAACCTCATTGATAATTCTTCTACTCATTACTTCTAAAATATCATGTGGAATGTGTGCAAATGTCGCCGTCATACCATCTATAGCATTTACAATTCTGATACATGCAGTATTATCATAAGTTCTATTATCCCCCATAACACCAACAGATTTTACATTTAAAAGAACTGTAAATGCTTGCCAAGTTTTATCATACCATCCACTCGCTCTTAACTCTTCAAGCATAATAGTATCAGCCTTTCTTAGCATTGTAAGATCAGCTTCATTTACTTCTCCCATAATTCTAATAGCAAGACCAGGTCCAGGGAATGGATGTCTTCCTATCATAGCAGAAGGAAGCCCAAGTTCAAGTCCTAAAACTCTTACTTCATCTTTAAAAATTTCTCGCAATGGTTCAATAAGCTCAAATGTCATCCAATCAGGAAGCCCACCAACATTATGATGTGATTTTATTGTTTTTGAAGGACCTTTCACTGAAACTGATTCAATAACATCTGTGTAAAGTGTCCCTTGTGCTAAAAATTGAATTCCATCATGTTTTTTTGCTTCTTTGTCAAATACTTCTATAAAAGTTTCACCGATAATTTTTCTTTTTCTTTCCGGATCTGTGACACCTACTAATTTACTTAAGAAATCTTGTGATGCATCAACTGTTATAAGCCCTATTCCTCTATTTGCAAACATATTTTGCACATCTTCAACTTCATTTGCTCTTAAAAGTCCATTGTTTACAAAAACAGGTATAAGTCTGTCTCCAATAGCTTCAGCCAAAAGTGTTGCAACTACAGAGCTATCAACACCACCACTTACACCACAAAGTACTTTTTTATCACCAACTTGTTCTCTTATTTTTGCAATTTGCTCTTTTGCAAAATTCCCCATACTCCAATTTTTTTCACAACCACAAATATGTTTTGCAAAATTTGTAAGCATCGTTGCACCTTCAACACTATGAGTTACTTCTGGATGATATTGAAATGCATAAATATTTCTTTCTTCATTTGCAATTGCGGCGTATGGCGAATTTTCACTTGTACCAATCACTTTAAAACCATCTGGTAAAGTTTCAACTCTATCGCCATGACTCATCCAAACTATTTCATTTGGTGTAATATCTTTAAATATAGGGCAACTATTATCTTCCACTTTTAATTTTGCTTTTCCATATTCGTGATGATCTGCTGGCACAACACTTCCACCTAAATAATGAGCAATAGTTTGCATACCATAGCAAATACCTAAAATAGGAAGTCCCATATTAAAGATTTCGGCATCAACTTTGTAAGCATCTTCTGCATAAACAGATGCTGGTCCCCCGCTTAAAACTATCCCTTTTGGGCTTCTTGCTTTGATATCTTCTAAACTTTCATTATATGGTACGATTTCAGAATAAAATCCACTGTTTCTTAATCTTTTTGAGATAAGTTGAGTATATTGACTCCCAAAGTCTAAAACTAATATTGGTACATGCTTCATGTGCTTCCTTGCAATTTATTTTTAAATAGAAATCTCATAAAAAAGTTATAAAATCTCTAGTTAGAAATAAAACGAGGATAAAAATCCCCAATTTAAAATTATCCTATATGATAAAAACCTAAAATCTCATATTGAACATACCAAATAGCAACAGAAACGACATACCCAACAAATACAGTCCAAGCAAGTTTCATATGACTTGAAAATGTATAAATTCCAGGAAGTTTCCCCATAACTCCAACTCCAGCAGCACTTCCAAAAGAGATCAAACTTCCACCAACTCCAGCTGTCATAGTGACAAGCATCCATTGGTCAAGTCCCATAACTGGATTTGCTTTTAAAATTGCACTCATCACAGGAACATTATCAACAATTGCAGATAAAAATCCTACACAAATATTAGACCAAGTTGGACCAAGTACACTTGGGTCATATACTACAGCAGCTAAAGCTAACCAACCAACAAAATACAATACACCAACTGCTGCTAAGATACCAAAGAAAAACATCAAAGTATTATTTTCAATTTTTGCCATCGAATGAAAAACATTGAATTCGCTATTGTATTTCTTTTTAAGTCTAACTGCATAAAGCTTAAGGAGTGCAAGACCAAATAACATCCCCCACATAGCTGGAAGATGAAGTACTTGATGCCCAATAACTGCACAAGCAATAGTAACAACACCAAGCCAAATAACTACATTTGCCCCATGCATTACAGTAGGAGCTCTTTCAGTGGTTACATCAAAATCTGGCAAAGTATCAGGAACGTATCTACTTAATAAAAATGCCGTCACAAGGTATCCTACAAACGAAGCTGGGAATAAAAATAAGAAGTCTGTAAAAACACCTTTTCCAGCTGTCCAAGCCATAAGGGTTGTAATATCACCAAATGGAGACCAAGCACCACCAGCATTTGCGGCAACGACAACATTAATCGCTCCAGGGACTAAAAACTCTTTTTTTGTTTTATCAATTGTGATAAGAACAGTTGCGAGAATAAGTGCTGTTGTAAGATTGTCTGCAACAGGAGAGATAAAAAAAGCTAAAAATCCAGTTACCCAAAAAAGTTTTCTATAGGTATATCCTTTTGAGACAAGATTGTATTTCAATCTATCAAAAACGCCCATATGGATAAGCGATTCGATATAGGTCATAGCAACAAATAAGAAAAAGAAAATGCCAGCAATCTCTAGTATAAGATGGTTTGCTTCAATATGCACAAGGTTTAAGTCTAGACCATTTAGAGCATAATAAATAGCTGCTAAAATAAACATAAATGTCCCTATAAATAGAGCTGGTTTTGCTTTATCTACATGATATTTATCTTCAGTAGCTATAAAATAATAACCTATAAGAAAAACAAGGAGAGATAAGAATCCCACCCAAGTCATAGTTAAATCTGGAAATTTAACCTCTTCTCCGCCACTTGCAAATGCAAATAGATTGGCAAAGCATAGTAATAGAATTTTTGTCATCATCTCTCTTTAATATAGTGTGCACCAATAGAACTTTTTCTTTCTATAGCACTTGTAACGATTGATTTTGCCGTAAGTAACCTTAAATAAAGAAGTCGTCCAATATCCTCTTTGAGATATATTTCTATCTCTTCAAGAGCATCAATTAATTCTTGTCTGGTTCTTACTATGCCAACATTTATCCACATAAGATTTCTAAGCGCATCTTTAATAGCCTTATCTTTTTGTTTCTTTAAAATATAGTGTGGAATCACTTTTTTGTAGTCATTATTATTGATTTTAAAATTTATTTTCAAAGATTCGTCAATGGCTAATTTGGAAAATACAAGTCCTTCAAGTAATGAATTTGATGCAAGTCTATTGGCCCCATGAACACCTGTGCTAGCAACTTCACCAACTGCATAAAGATTGGAAAATCCAGAGACTTTAGAATTTAAATCAACTTTTATTCCGCCCATACTATAGTGAAATGCTGGGCTAATAGGAACTCTTTCATAAGGGAGATCAAATCCGATTTCTTTTAAATCTTTGTAGATATTAGGAAATCTTTGTTTGAAGTTATTTTTTTCAAAATTGTAAAATGAAATATATACTTTTGAACCTGTTCTTTTGGAATAATCAAAAATAGCTCGACTTACAACATCTCTTGGTGCTAGTTCTTTATCTTTGTGATAATCTCCTAAAAAAGCATATCCGTGCTCATCTTCAATAATAGCCCCCTCGCCTCTTAATGCCTCTGTTAAAAGTTGTTTTCTAGCATTTTGACTATCAACAAAAACTGTTGGATGAAATTGCATCATTTCCATATCTTGCAACATTATCCCTTTTTCGACACAAATACCTTGGATGTCCCCTGAAATGGTAACTGAATTCGTATGATATTTATATATTGAACCAACTCCACCACTTGCTATAATTGTATTATGAGCATAGATAATTTTATCTTTGTCATTATTTTGTAGTACGTGCACTCCATAACAAATAGTATTTTCAATGAGTAAATCAATAACAATAGATGCTGTCATAACTTCATGAGGACAATTCTGTAGTAAAAACATATGAAGCTCTCGCCCAGTAGCATCACCATCAGCATGTAAAATTCTACTAGTAGAATGAGCTGCTTCTTTTGTAAAAGCCAATTCCCCTATATTATTTTTGTCAAAGTTAAATCCATTTTCTATTAAATCATCAACAGATTCGATTGACTTTTCACTTAATAACTGCACAGCATTGATATCATTAAGATAAGCACCAGCCTCCATGGTATCATGAACATGAGATGGAATATCATCTTTATCTCTTGCTCTCACAATACCACCTTGAGCCAAAAATGTGTTACATTCCCACGGAGATTGCTTACAAACAATCAAAACTTTTTTGTCACTAGAAATCATTCTAGCTGCATTTAATCCAGCAATACCAGTTCCAATGATTATATAATCATATATAGTCATTTCAATTGCTCCTTTGAGTTTGTTTGAATATAAATAGGGTCTGCTTTATACCCACAACCGAAGAAAATAGATATTATTAAAGTTAATAAACAAATATTCTTTTTCAATTTATTCCGACCTTCTTTTTAATTATATTGTTATCATGTTGATAAAATTAGTGTTGATGTTAACGAAGATTTAATAAGAATTTGATTAATCTTATTATAAAATAAAAATTATTTTAATGAAGGAATAGAGAAATGACAATTGATTTATCTAGAAGAATAGACACACTTTCTGAGTCTTTGACAATAGCAATAGCTACTTTAGCGAGGGATTTAAAAAAAAGTGGTAAAGATGTGGTTAGCTTTAGTGCTGGTGAGCCTGATTTTGACACGCCAGAAATTATTAAAGCAAGTGCAATAGAGGCATTAAATAGTGGTTATACAAAATATACAGATGTCTCTGGTTCAGCTGAACTTAGAGAAGCAGTTGCTTACAAATTAAAAGTGGAAAACAATCTTGATTATAAGCCAAGTGATATTATTGTAAGTGTTGGTGCAAAACATAGTTTATTTAATATTTTTCAAGCTATTATTGATGATGGTGATGAAGTTATTATTCCTGCACCTTATTGGGTTACTTATCCTGAGCTTGCACTTTATAGTGGCGGGATTCCTGTTGCAATTGAAACTGATGATGAAAGTGGATTTAAAATAACTCCAACACAACTGAAAAATGCAATCACTTCAAAAACAAAAATGTTAATTTTGACATCCCCATCAAATCCAACAGGAAGTGTATACACTAAAGATGAATTGATTGCTTTAGCAGAAGTTTTAAAAGATACAAAAATTGTAGTTGTAAGTGATGAGATGTATGAAAAGTTAACTTATGATAATTTGGAATTTACTGCAGCTGCTAGTATTAGTGAAGATATGTTTGCAAGAACTATTACAGTGAATGGATTAAGTAAATCAGTTGCTATGACAGGATGGAGATTTGGATATCTTGCATCACCAAACAAAGAGTTAGTACAAGCAATGATAAAACTTCAAGGTCAAAGTACTTCAAATATTAATTCAATCACTCAATATGCCGCAATTACCGCCCTTAAAGGTTTGGCAAACGATGATATTGAGGCAATGAGAGTTCAATTTGAAAAACGAAGAAACTTGGCTTGTGATATGTTTAATGCCATTAATGGATTAAGTGTTGTTCGACCAAATGGAGCTTTTTATTTATATGTAAATATTAAAGATATTGAATTAGATAGTATGAAATTTTGTAAAGAACTTCTTGAGAATGTTGGTGTAGCTGTCGTTCCTGGTCTTGGATTTGGACTTGATGGATATTTTAGATTTTCATTTGCAACTGATGAGGCTACTATTATTGATGGAATCAACAGGATAGAAAGATTTGTAAAAAACTATAAATGTTAAAAATTGCAACGCCAATCTCTCCTGAAAAAAAGGCAACCATAGTTTCTAGTAGTGTTGCTGCAATACTCACTTTGATAAAACTAACAATAGGGATTTTAAGTGGTTCTGTTGCTATTTTGGCAAGTGCAGTTGATAGTATACTTGACCTTTTTGTTTCAATTTTTAATTATTTTGCTATTTCTAATTCCGAAAAACCAGCTGATAAATATTTCAACTACGGACGAGGGAAAATAGAGGCTCTAGCAAGTGTTATTGAAGGGACTATTATTACCATTTCCGGACTTTTTTTATTTTATGAAGCAGTGAATAAATACCTTAATAATGGTGTATCAAAATATGCAGATATCTCTATTATTGTAATGATTGTCTCTTTAGTAATCACTACTTCTTTAGTGATATATCTTAATAAAGTAGCTAAAAAAACCAATAATATGGTTATAAAAGCAGATGCTTTACACTATAAAACAGATCTCTATTCTAATATTGCTGTTTTAATCTCTCTTATCGCTGTTTATTTTACAAATTTAGAAGCTATAGATGTTCTTGTAGGTGGGGGGATATCTATCTATATTATTTACAGTGCCTATGAGCTTATAAAAAATGGTGTTTTAATTTTACTCGATAGAGCTTTAGAAGAAAATATGATAAAAGATATTAATCATATTTTAGAATCAGAAAATGAGATAAACAACTTTCATTTCTTAAAAACAAGAGCAGCAGGAAATGTAAACTTTGTTGATGTTCATCTTGTGTTTGATTGTATTATTTCACTTATTGATGCACATAGAATAAGCAATAAGCTTGAAGATCAAATTATTGCACTCGATACCAATAGAGAATGGGTTATAAATATTCACCTTGATCCTTATGATGATTCCGATATAGATCTGGGTGTATATTGTCCACAACCAGCTCATATGAAAAAATAATTATGGCAAAGAAAAAACAATCCCTTTTTGAATGTCAACATTGCGGTGAACAAAGTATAAAATGGCTTGGAAAATGTCCTAGCTGTGGTGGTTGGGATAGTTTTGTGGAACTCAATCAAATTGAACAAGAAAGTTTAAAATATCTCTCAAAACAAACTACTAACGATAAAGTAAAAGCGATGCCAATTACTGAAATAAAAGAAGATGATTTGGTGCGATTTTCTTCAAATAATGTTGAATTTGACCTTGTGATGGGAGGTGGAATAGTTCCTGGGAGCTTAACTTTAATAGGTGGAAGCCCAGGTGTTGGAAAATCGACTCTACTTTTAAAAATTGCTGGAAATTTAGCAAAAACAGAAAAAAAAGTTCTTTATGTATCTGGTGAAGAATCAGCAGGACAGATAAAATTACGAGCTACGAGACTTGATGCAAACGAAGAAAATTTATATCTTTTAGCAGAAATATCACTTGAAGCTATTATGAATGAGATGTTGCGAGAAAGTTATGAAGTAGTTATAATTGACTCTATTCAAACGATGTATTCTGATAAACTTACTTCTGCTCCTGGGAGCGTTACACAAGTACGAGAGATTACATTTGAACTTATGAGAAAAGCAAAAGAGTCTCAAATAGCGATCTTTATCATTGGGCATATCACAAAAGATGGCTCAATTGCGGGTCCAAGAGTATTGGAACATATGGTAGATACAGTACTCTACTTTGAAGGGGAACAGTCAAAAGAGATACGAATGCTTAGAGGATTCAAAAATCGTTTTGGAAGTACGAGTGAAATTGGTATTTTTGAAATGACTTCTAATGGACTGGAGAGTGCAAAAAATATCTCAAATAGATTTTTTACCAATACAAAAGAGCAAAGTGGAAGTTGTCTTACGGTAACTGCTGAAGGAAGTCGTGCTTTGATACTTGAAGTTCAAGCACTTGTTAGTCATAGCAACAATCCAAATCCAAAAAGAAGTGCAACGGGTTTTGATACAAATCGTCTCAATATGCTCCTTGCACTTTTAGAAAAAAAACTTGATTTGCCACTCAATAATTATGACGTTTTCGTCAATATTAGTGGCGGAATAAAAATAAAAGAGAGTTCATGTGATTTAGCAGTTATCGCTTCAATTATTAGTAGCTTTAGAAATCGACCAATTTCTAGGGAAAGTGTTTTGATTGGAGAAGTAAGTTTAACGGGTGAAATTAAAGATGTGTTTAGTATGGAAACGCGACTTCGGGAGGCTATTTCATGTGGAATAAAAAAAGCGATCATATCAACTAAACCTAAGGGAATAGTCGGTATAAGATGTTTTGAAATTGATGAGGTTTCAAAAATGATAGAATTATTTTAAGGGGTATTGAGAGAATGGTAGATTATAAGATTACAAGTGCAACAATGGGGGAACGACCTAGATTTGAGCTTCCAAATAAAGAATTCCTAGAACAACTAAAACCTGAGGGTTTCATGAAGATGATTCACCATTTTTATGCAGAGATTATAGAGAGTGATATTGCTCACTATTTTCCAGATGATGAAGAAGAATTGGAATTAATTAAAAAAAGAAACGGATCTTATTTTATGATGATGTGCGGTGGAGATGATAGGTATCTTACTAGATACAATGGAGATTTTGACCAAATTAAAACACACAAACCATTTTCTATTCCAGATAAAGCAAGAGTGGAATGGCTTGGATGTTGGCAAACAGTTTTGAAAGAAATTGAAAATGAAATTAATCATCAAAATATTCAATCATATTGGAATTGGCTAGAGGTTTTTTCTAAACATATTGTAAATTATGAAAATGATAGAGAAACACGAGAAGATAAAGCAAAATTAGATTAAAAAGGAATTAATTACATGGGAAGAGATATGTGCGTAGATGTAAAAATGGAAGAGGGATATATGCGAATGAGCATAGAATTTAATAATGATGAGAGTAAAAATAAAATATCTGATGTAATTTCTGAAATTGAAAAAAGCATGAAGATATATCCAAGTGTCATTAGAAGAAATATTAATGAACATTGTGGAAATTTTTCTGTTGAATTTGGAATTGAAGATATGAATGGGAGAACTTCTGGAGAATTTTGTGAAGCAGTAATGAAGAAATTAGGAATTAGTTATTGTCAAATATAATTTTTGAAAACAATACGGAGTATGAAATCGATTTAACTATAATTAAAGCGATTGCAAAATATTTAGAAATTAGAGAGATTGAACTGATTCTCACAAGAAATGATGAGATTCAAGAGATTAATCTCTCAACAAGAGGATTTGATAAACCAACAGATGTGTTAAGCTTCCCTTATGTTGAAATGCCTCATTCACCGGTTGGGTCAATAGTTGTTTCATTTGATTTTTTAAATGAATATGCTAAAGAATACAAAAATACAATAGAGGAAGAATTTATACTTTTATTTATCCATGGCGCACTTCATATTTTAGGATATGATCATGAAGTAGATAACGGTGAACAAAGAGATAAAGAGGAGGAATTGATAAAATATTTTTCTCTTCCAGAAAGTTTAATAGTTAGGAATTTATAATATGCTTGAAAAAATACAAAATCATTTTTTTGCAAAATTTTATTTAGAAATAGTGATCGCAGTAATATTGTTTATCTATGCAATGTTTAGTGAAAATTTAGTTAGCGTTATCATATCCCTTCTTTATTTTATCATTTTACTTGAAATTGTTAGAGCTGTTGTTGGTTTTATAAGAGAAGAAAGAATTAAAATTGGAATTTTAATAGATGCTTTTATTATATTAGCTTTAAGAGAATTTATTGTTAATGTGGTCAAAATAAATAATGAATCAATTAATGGAATTGATTCATTATTTTCAAATAGTATAAATTTTCATATTTTAGTTTTTAGTGGTGTTTTATTGTTTTTGTTTTTTTTGAGATGGTTAGCATATCTAACATCACCCAATAAATACCCTAAGTAGGGGTTGATTTATTTAATGAAGAAAAGAATTTTATTTTTTTTATTTCTCCCTTCTTTTCTTTTTTCTCTTAATTTTACAGTAGCTTCTTATAATCCAGAAAATTTATTTGATTTCCAAAGTGATGGAACAGAATATAAAGAATTTATCCCAAATTCTTTATACTGGGACAAAAAAGCATTTTCAAATAAAATTAATAATACTTCAAAAGTAATCAATGATCTCAATGCCGATATAATTGTTTTACAAGAGATAGAAAATAAAAATGTTTTGCTAGAATTAATGAAGAGATTAAAATATCAGTATTATTTATTTAATAAAAAACAAAAATCTGCAATTGGCCTTGCTATCCTTAGTAAATTTCCAATAGTTAAAAATGAAATAATTATAGTTGGTTCTAAAGAAGATTTAGAAAGAAATATATTAAAAACAACCATTCAAATACAACAAAAGAACTTTATAGTTTACGCAAATCATTGGAGATCCAAAAGAGCTTCTGAGAGCAATAGGATAAAATATGCTTTAGTCCTACAAAATTATCTTAAATATAATCAAGCCGATGATTACATTATAGTGGGTGATCTTAATTCAAATTATGATGAATTTACTACATTTAAATATGAAAAAACATTGAATGATACCTATGGAATTACCGGAATTAATCAGATTTTAAATACAGTTATAAAAGGTAATTTTGTAACGAAAGAGGATATTCATAGCTACCATCAGGAGTCAATTCATTTTAATCCATGGTTAGAACTTCCCAAGGAAGAAAGATTTAGTCTACAATTTAGAGGTGAAAATGGGACTCCAGATAACATAATTCTATCAAAAAATCTTTTTGATAGAACGAATTTTTCATACAAAGAGAATAGTTTTAGAGTTTTTAAAGCCCCGTATCTTTTTACAAAAAAAGGTGTTATACAAAGATGGAATAAAAAGAAAAAAAATGGTTTTTCTGATCATCTTCCTATTCTTGCAACATTTACTACTGATATTGTTTTTATTGATTCTTTAAAGAAAAAGGATTCGATAAATTCCAAAAATATAGAGGATAATTCGATAACCTCCCTTGGACAACTTTATGAAATTTCTACCCTTAATAAGCCTGTAGTTATGAAAAATCTTCTTGTTACATATAAATCAAACAATATCATTGTTTTCAAAGGAGTAAATGGCGATAGATCAATTCAGTACTACAATAAAGACAATATAAATAACTTTCAATTGGGATATCGATATGATGTTGAAATTTATGAAATAGATGATTACTTTGGAACAAAAGAGATTAAAAAACTTAAAATATTATCTACAAAAGATTATGTGAAGAATATACAAGATCACTATTTTGACGGTTCTACAAAAGATTTAAAAAACTTAAAATATCAAAATGAAGTTGTCAAAAATATACGAGGAGTGTATTTAAAAAAATATTTGCATTATAGAAGTTCAAAAGGGAAAGAAAAAATTAGATTATATTTTAGAAAAGGTATTGAAAAACCAACAGATGGGGTTTCTTTGGTTGTAGAAAGTGGAATTTTATCATCATATAGATCAAAAATACAAATAGTTATTAACAAACTTGAGGACTATAAGGTATATCAAAAGAAGTGATTGATTGAAAATATTCATTTTTTAATAGTTTTTAAATCCTTTTTGATGAAACTTTTGATAAGATAACTGCTTAAAAAATAAGAAGAATAAGGTTATTGAATGATACATTGGATGCAAAAACATAAAAGATGGCTAGTGATTACTATATGGATAAGTACTATAGCCTTCGTTGGGGCTGGATTTGTTGGATGGGGCTCGTATAGTTATGGAAAAAATAGTGGTTCAGTTATTGCTACTGTTGGAGATTTAGAGATTGATTTTCAAGAGATGCAAAAAGAATACAATATGATGTATGGGCAATATCAACAAATGTTTGGAAATAATTTTAACCAAGAAATGGCTGCTAAATTGAATTTAGAACAACAAGCTTATAAAAGTTTAATTCAAAAATATCTCATTTTAAACTTAGCCCATAAGTATGGAATTATTGCAACCAATGAAGATGTGGCAAAGGAATTAGTCAAATATCAAGCGTTCATAAAAAACGGAAAATTTGATAAAGAGAGTTATTTAAAAATATTGCAACAAAATGGAACAAATCCTGCTGATTTTGAAAGTGCTATGAAAAATGATATTGTTTTTTATAAAACTATCTCTATTTTCAATTCTACTCTTGATCAAAAAGAACTAAAAACATTAACTGACATATATTTTAGTGAAGATGAAGTCTCAATTAATATTATCGATTCTAATAGTATCGATAAATCATTTGACGAAAAAGAACTCAGAGCATTTTGGGAAGTAAATAAAAATAACTATAAAACAATTATGAAATATAAAGTTAAGATAGAAAAGATTTCTATCGAAAATGATGAAAAAGTAGCAAAAAACAATGCTCTTAAAAAATATCTTACATTAAAAAATAATAAAGAAGATTTTACAAAAGAAGAGTTACTGGACGATCATTCAATCTTATTTGGGAATAATTTAAAAGATATAACAGCTTTAAAAGTTGGTGCAATCCTTAAGCCTTTTAGAATTGAAAATGAATTCATTATTGTTAAGATGATTGAAAAAATATCTCCTGTACTATTAACTTTTGAACAAGCAAATGCTCAAGTGAAGAGTGATTTTTTAAGAACTATTGCTTCTAAAAGAATGGAAAAAAGAAAGGAGGAATTACTTAAAAACTTTAGTGGAACAAATATAGGGTTTATTGGAAAAGAAACAAAGCCTCAAATTAATGGGTTAACTAATGCTGATATTGATAAGTTAATTCAAGATATTGGAGTATCAACTTCTACTTTAAATGCTTCAACTTTAGATAATAAAATTGTAGTTTATAAAATTGAAAGTTCTAGATTAGCTGAAGTTAGTAAAGAGAAAACAATTGGATTGTCTCAAAGTATTGAGAAAATGAAGAATGAAGAAATTCTAATGTCATTACTAAGTAAATTAGAAAAAGAATATGAAGTAAAATCAAATATGAAAGTGAATAAAAGTGAATAAGCAAGATAAAATAATTTTAGCTTTAGATATTGGAACCACACAAGTAGTTTCCATTATTGCTAAAAATGATTTAAATGATAAAATAAATATTTTAGGAATTGGAAAAGTACAAAGCAGTGGAATCAATAAGGGAAATATTATTGATATTGAATTGGCTTCGGTGGCGATCAAAGATGCCGTCTTGCTATCAAGAAGTAGTTGTGATGTTGAAATTGATGAGACATATGTTACCATTTCAGGGATTAATACAAGATGTGTTAGAAGTAAAGCGACAACAACCATACCAAGTGGTCATATCACTTCAAATGATATAAAGCTTATTCTAACAAGGGCCTCTTTGCATGAAATGCAAACCTCTTCGGACTATGAAGTAATTCATGTTATCCCCCTTAGTTTTGCTGTTGATGGAAATAGTACAATAGAAAATCCGTTGAATATTAATGGTTCAAGACTTGAAGTAGATGCTAATATAATTATGGCTAAAAGAACAGCTTTAAGTAATATTAGAAATGCTCTTAAGAAAGCAAATCTTGATGATATCAATTATGTCCTAGCTCCTTATGCATCATCAATTGCAACACTTGATAATGATAATAAAAAATTAGGTAGTATTGTGATTGACCTTGGTGGAAGTACTTCTGAATTTGCTGTATTTCAAAATAAAGCGATGATATACAATGATATGATATCGATTGGAGGAAATCATCTAACAAGTGATATTTCAATGATTTTGAAAACACCTCTTAATAGTGCTGATGAGATTAAAAAGAAATATGCAACATTAATACCAATTGCAGATGATGAAGAACAACAATCTGAAAAAATTAAAGTTCCGCTTTTAGGAAATGAACTTTTAAGTGAAGAGGTATCTCGTAATTATATACAGAAAATTACCCATGCAAGAGTTGAAGAAATTCTTATTTTGATACAAAAAAGATTACTTGATAGTGGTCTGTATCATAATATAAATACAATCTTTCTAACAGGGGGAATGTCAAAAATTCCTGGTATTGATATGCTGACAAGAGAGGTATTTCAAGGTTTCCATGTGCAAGTTAAAAATCCTATAAATATTCAAAATGGTTATGTCAATTTTAATGATTCTTCACTAAGTGCAGTGGCTGGGCTTATTGTTTATGCACTTGATACTGATCCAGCTTTAGAGCTTGATTCAAATAGAAATTTAAGAGAAAAGAAGCAAGATAATATTGGAAGTAGAGTTGCAGAAGATATTAACTTAATAGATACAAGAACTACGGCAACAATGAGTCAACAGAAAGAAAAAGAAAAAGAGACAGAACAATCATCTTCTTTTTCAACAATATTTAAAAAAATTTCAGAATGGATATAAAAATTATGAATAATGAAAGCTTATTTCAACCAATAATCACAGAAGCCAAACCAACAGCAGTACTTCCTGATAATGTAGCAAGAATAGCAGTAATTGGAGTTGGTGGGGGTGGATGTAATATGGTTAATCATATGATTCAAGAGGGGATCCATAGGATTGATTTAATTGTTTCAAATACAGATTTACAAGCATTAAGAGTTTCTGAAGCTCCTATGAAAATTCAACTTGGAGCAGAACTTACTAAAGGTCTTGGGGCTGGTATGAAACCAGATATTGGGAGAGATTCCGCTGTTGAAAGTTACGAAAAAATCAAAGAAGCACTAGCAGGATCTGATATTGTATTTATTGCTGCTGGACTTGGTGGTGGAACAGGGACTGGAGCAGCTGCAATTGTTGCGAAAGCTGCCAAAGAGATAAATGCCCTTACGGTATCTGTTGTAACGAAACCTTTTAAATGGGAAGGACAAAGAAGAACAGCATTGGCAAATCTTGGGCTGGAAGAATTAAAAAAATATAGTGATTCAATTATTGTGATTAAAAACGATAGACTTAGAGAGATAAGTAATCATGATATTGGAATGAAAGATGCTTTTAGAATGGTTGATAATATCCTTTATCAAGCAGTTAATGGGATGAGTGAGGTTATCTTAAAACCGGGAAGTAGTGATATTAATGTTGACTTTGCAGATGTAAAAACTATTATGCAACATCGTGGTATGGCACTTATGGGGATAGGAAAAGGAAAAGGTGAAAATGCAGCGAGAGATGCAATTGAAAATGCTATCAAATCACCACTTTTAGATGAAGTTTCACTTGAAAGTGCAAAAGGGATAATGATACATTGGACTTTTAATAAAAACTTATCGCTTTTCGCAGTCACAGAGATCATGGAAAATATTAACGACACAATAGATACAAATGCAGATATCATATTTGGTACAACAACAGATGATAATCTAGCAACAGATGAAGTGAAAATCACAATAGTTGCAACTGGATTTGTTGAAGCACAAATACCTAATGAAGGAAATCCAGAAGTACCAACTATTACTCCCCCCCCGAATCTATTGGATGATCCAAATTACTACGATGTACCACCATTTATGAGGGGTTATGTGATCAAATATACTGTTAAATGATTAAAAATATATTTACCAATAGTGCCGGTATTTTAGTCTCAAGAATTTTAGGATTTTTGAGGGATATGCTTACAGCAAATATCTTGGGAGCAAATATCTATAGCGATATTTTTTTTATTGCTTTTAAAATACCAAATCTTTTTCGAACTATTTTTGCCGAGGGGGCTTTTACACAAGCATTTATTCCTGCCTTTTCAAGGAGTAGAAATAAGATTCGCTTTACAACGATTATCTTTGCTCAACTTATTTTTATTTTAACAATTCTTTCAATTTTGGTAACTATATTTGCTAAAACAATCTCAACTATTATAGCTTTTGGTTTTGATGACCATACAATTGATTTAGCTGCACCTTTGGTTGCTATTAACTTTTATTATCTCCCTTTAATCTTTAGTGTGACTTTTTTGGGTGCACTTCTGCAATATAAAAATCACTTTGCAACAACCGCTTATTCAACAGCACTTTTAAATATTGCGATGATTATATCTCTTCTTCTTGCAGAAGGTTTAGCGGCAAGTGAAGTTGTTTATTATTTGAGTTTTGGAGTTGTTTTTGGAGGAATATTACAATTATTGATTCATATATTTTCACTTAAAAGAAGAAGGTTAACTAAATATTTTGCATTTAAAAAAGAGATAATGACTACGAAATCAAAATTAACTGAAGGGTTTTATAAAACATTTTTTCCAGCAATACTTGGATCTTCAACAGCAAATATCGCAGCTTTCATTGATACTATGCTTGCTTCATTTTTAGTTACGGGAAGTATAAGTTATTTGTACTATGCAAATAGAATTTTTCAACTTCCACTTGCTCTTTTTGCTATTGCTACCTCTGTTGCTCTCTTTCCTACTATCGCAAAAGCAATAAAGAATAATGATCAAGCTAAAGCTTTAATCTATCTTAGAAAAGCATTTTGGTTTTTGTTTATTTTATTATCAGGTTCAGCAACCATAGGAATTCTTTTTAACCAAGAAATTATTTGGCTTTTATTTGAACGAGGAGCTTTTACAAGTCATGATACAAGTCAAACATCTGTTATTTTAGCAATTTACCTTATAGGTCTTGTCCCTTTTGGATTAGCAAAAATATTTTCGTTATGGCTTTATTCAGAACAAAAGCAGATAATAACAGCTAAAATATCGGCTAAATCATTGTTGTTTAATATTATTTTTTCTTTAATATTGATTACCCCTTTTGGGGCCAATGGACTTGCTTTCAGCTCAACAATGACAGGTTTTATCCTCCTTTTTCTAACAATCAAAGAGTTTGGATGGAGATTCTTTTATGATGGGATAATACGAAGAAAAATATAATTTTAGAAAAGGAAGAAAAATGATAGACTATGAAATAATAAAAAGAATAATGTTTAATTTTGAGCCAGAAACAGCTCATACGATTGCAGAATATGGACTTCGTGCATTACCATACTGTAGAACCATTAATAATATGATGGTGGATAAAAATTTCGTAAATCACGAGATGCTTAGACAGGAGGTTTTTGGAAAAATATTTCAAAATCCAATAGGTCTTGGAGCTGGATTTGATAAAAATGCAACTATGATACAAGCGATGCCAGCTATGGGATTTGGTTATACAGAGATAGGAACTATGACACCATTTGCTCAAAGTGGAAATGCAAAACCACGACTTTTTCGATATCCTGATTATGAAGCTATCCAAAATGCTATGGGATTTAATAATCTTGGTAGTTATGAAGTTGCAAAAAATCTTAAAAAAGTCTATCCTTTTTCACTTCCAATTGGAGCAAGTATCGGAAAAAATAAAACAACATCTGAAAAAAATGCTATCAAAGATTATGAAACTTTAATAGATACTTTTAAAGATTTATGTGATTATTTAGTTGTCAATATTTCAAGTCCAAATACTCCAAATCTAAGAGACCTTCAAAATGAAGAGTTTATTAAGGCTGTATTTACAAAAGCCAAAGAGATTACAGATACCCCTATTTTGCTTAAAATTGCTCCAGATATGGCAAGTGAAACAGCTATAACACTTTGTCAAACAGCAATAGAATATGGAGCTGATGGGATTGTTGCTACAAATACAACACAAGATTATTCCCTTCTTCCAAACCCACAAAATTTCGGAGGACTAAGCGGAAGGGTTTTGAGTGCAAAATCATACGAACTCTTTAAGGAGCTTGGAAGAGAACTCTATGGAAAAACAACTTTAATAAGTGTCGGTGGAATCAGTGATGCACCTGATGCTTATCGTCGGATTAAAGCTGGAGCAACACTATTACAAATCTATAGTGCTTTTATTTTCCAAGGACCACAAATGTGCAAGCATATCAATGATGGCTTGGTTGAGTTGCTTAAGGCTGATGGATATAATCATATCAGTGAAGCTATTGGGGCTGATTTTAGATAAATATCTCTATATCATTTGAGGAAAATTGAAGATGAAAAATTTATTATACACAATTATACTACTACAAGGAATTTTAATGGGAAATAGTTTACCAAAATACTATGAAGAGACTTTAGGCAATGGCTTAAAAATTGTGGTGATTCCTATGGATAATGGGACAAATGTTATCACTACTGATATATTTTATAATGTTGGAAGTCGTGATGAAGTGATGGGAAAAAGTGGGATAGCCCATATGTTAGAACATCTCAATTTCAAATCAACAAAAAATCTCCCAGCTGGTGAATTTGATAAGATTGTCAAAGGGTTTGGAGGGCTAAATAATGCCTCTACTGGTTTTGATTATACACATTACTACATCAAATCAAGCTCAAAAAATCTTAGTAAATCACTTGAGCTTTATAGTGAACTGATGGAAAATCTTACTTTAAAAGATGAAGAGTTCCAACCTGAAAGAGATGTTGTGACTGAAGAGAGAAGATGGAGAACAGATAACTCACCTATGGGTTATCTCTATTTCAAACTTTTTAATAATACCTATACTTATCATCCATACCATTGGACACCAATTGGTTTTATGGAGGATATTTTAAGCTGGAAAATTGAAGACATTATAGATTTTCACGATAGATTTTATGCTCCAAATAATGCAATTATCGTTATTGCTGGAGATATTAAAAAAGATGAAGTATTTAGTGAAGCTAAAAAATACTTTAGTCATATTCAAAATAAATATCCAAAAAGAATTGATCTCTTGCATACAATTGAGCCAAAACAAGATGGTGAAAAAAGAGTTATTATCAAAAAAGATTCAGAAGTGCAAATGCTTGCAATTACATTTCATATCCCAAATTATCTAAGTGAAGATCAGATAGCGCTTTCTGCTCTTAGTGAGCTTTTGAGCAATGGAAAAAGTAGTAGATTAAATAAATTACTAGTAGATGAAAAAAGATTAGTTAATGCGATCCATTCTTATAATATGGAGCAAAAAGATCCTGGAGTATATTTATTTTTGGCTGTTTGCAATCCAAATATAGATGCTTTAGAGGTTGAGAAGATTATATGGGATGAAATTGAAAAAATAAAACAAGGTGATGTCAAAAAAAGTGAAATTGAAAAAGTAAAAATCAATACAAAATCAGATTTTGTATTTTCTTTGGAAAGTTCAAGTGATGTAGCAAGTCTTTATGGAAGTTATCTTATTAGAGGTGACATTTCACCACTTATGAATTATGAAGAAAATCTTGATAACGTTACATTAAAAGATATTGCAAATGTTGCAAAAAAATATCTTCAAAAAGATAATTCAACAACGCTTATACTTAAAAAAGATTAGATATATGATAACTTTATAACAAGTGTGCACGCTGTGTTTACTATTATGAAGTTTTTTATGTCATATTATTTGTTTAACAAGGAAATTAATAATCTTATAAAGTATTTGGATGTATCTGTTTTGATTAAAGTATGTAGATTTTTTGAATATGACTTGGAGGAGGCACTCGGGGTCGAACCGAGGGTCAAGGATTTGCAATCCAATGCATTAGCCACTTTGCTATGCCTCCAAAAGGATTGAAATTATATCTTTTAATTCTTAAATTATTATGAAACCTATATTCTATAAAGATTAAAGTTTTTTAATTCCTGTTTCGTCAAGAGAGATTTTATTTGATTCAATTAACAATGTAAGTGAACTTTTAAAATTCTTCTTGCTCATATTGAAAACATTAGTGATATCTTCCGCTTCACTTTTATAATTATATGGCAAAAATCCATTATTTTTCGATAATAATTCAAGTATTTTTTCACTTCCAGCATCTTTATTTGCATTTTTTCCAATTGGCTGAAGAGAAATATCAAGCTTTCCATCTTCTCTGATCGTTTTGATGTATGCTTTTTTTGTATCTCCTGTAAAAAGTTTACAATAGACCTCATTGCTATAAATCATCCCTTCGTAATTATTATCCACAATCACTTTGAAACCAAGTGGAGTTTTTGAAATAACAAGTACCTTTATCTCTTGATTTTTTTTGAAATGTTTTGTATCGCTTGATAGAAATGAAGTGATTTTTTCAATTCCAATAAGTCGTTCCGATTTATCATCTTTTACAACTCTGATGATTCTTTTATCTCCAACATGAAACTTATTCTTTTGTTTATTGTTAGGTACCAAAAGATGTTTTGGCAAACCAATATCGACAAATGCTCCAAAAGGTGCAACATCAACAACTTTGACAAAAGCAAACTCATTTATTAAAGCTTTTGGATAATCAGTAGTTGCCACTAGCCTATCTTCGCTATCTGTATAGATAAATACCTCTATCTCATCACCAACTTGCATATCATCTGTGATATAAGCATTTGGAAGTAACACCTCATAAGCTTCTGTATCGCTTTGTTCACAAATCTCCTCTTTAGTTCTTGATGGAACCAAGAAAAAACCGTGGTCAGTATCTCTTTTAATAAGGAGAGTGTTTATCTCACCAAGTATTATTTTTTCATTCATTATTTTTTCTTTCTTGCTTTTTAACTTAAAGCTTTTAATTCTTCTTCCACTTTTGCAAATTTCTCATTTGCAAGTGCCAATCCTACCCTATTTTCTTCTAAAACTTTCGCTGGTGCATTTGCAACAAATTTTTCATTATTTAACATCCCACTTAGTTTATTGATTTCAAGTTGAAGTTTCTCTTTTTGTTTTGTAAGTTTGTCAATAATAGGCTTCATATCAATCTCACCCGTTGGGATAAATACCTCTAAATTATCACTTACATCTGTGATTGAGTTCTCAACTTTTGCTGTTACAAACTCGATATTTTCTACTTTTGCTAATTTTTCGATAAATGGTTTAGCCATATCATTATCAATATTTTTATTGATTTTTAAATACGCTTTTGCGATTTTTGAGTTACCCATATCTATTATAACTTTTGCTCTTCGTATCGCTGTAATCGCCTCTTCAATAATCGCGAAACTCTCTTCAATCTCTTGATTTTTTGCTATATTTTTTGGGAAATTCATAACCATCAATGAATCACCCTCTTCTAAAGCTGTTCCACTTAATTTGTGGTATAAATAATCAGAGATAAACGGCATAAATGGAGAGACCATTTTAAGAGTTTCTTTGAAAATTGCTCCAAGTTCAGGGATACTCTCTTTTGAAGCTTTACTATATTCGATTCCCCAGTCACAAAATTCATTCCATACAAATTTATATAAAATACTCGCCGATTCATTAAATTTGTAAGTTTCAATTGCATTTCTTAACTCATCAACTGCATCACTTAATTTACTTTGCATATAAAGACCAAGTGGCGTTTTTATCTCAATATCTTTTAAATCAGGGAATGTTTCTACATTTAACTGCAAGAAATTTGATGCATTATAAAGTTTATTTGTAAAGTTTCTAAATTGCTCTAAGTTTTTTGCCCCAAGTTTAATATCTCTCCCTTGAACACAAAGATATGCTAAAGTAAATCGAATAATATCAGCCGAATGTTCATTTACCATATCAAGTGGGTCGATCACATTTCCTTTTGATTTTGACATTTTATGCCCATGCTCATCACGAACCAAAGCATGCATATAGATATCTTCAAATGGTAACTCTTTTTTGAAATGTTCACCCATCATCATCATTCTTGCTACCCAAAAAAACATAATATCAAAACCAGTGATAAGGAGTGAATTTGGATAAAAATCTTCTTCATCAGTTGAGTTATATAACTCTTCTAATTTCCCATTATTTCCCCAACCAAGTGGTGACATAGCCCAAAGTGCAGAAGAGAACCAAGTATCAAGTACATCTGGGTCTTGTGTCATTTTTTTACTAGCACATTTTGGACAAGCTTCTGGTTCATCTTCTCTGTCTGCCCATTGATGTCCACAATCCTCACAAGTAAATACAGGAATCCTATGTCCCCACCAAAGTTGTCTTGAGATACACCAAGGTCTTAACTCATCCATCCAAGCAGTATAAGAATTTATCCAATGCGCCGGATGAAAAAGTGTTCCATTATGTTCACCAGTTTGTGCTCTTTCTTTTGTAGTCTCTTTCGTTTTTCGAATAGACTCTTGAGCCATTTCAGAGCTTAAAAACCATTGTTTTGAGATAAATGGTTCAACGATATTTTTACATCTGTAGCAATGCCCTACTTGATGGATATGTTCTTCAATTTTTACAATATACCCAGCATCTTCCAAAGCTTTTACAATAATTGGTCGAGCTTCAAGTCTCTCTAATCCAGCGAAGTTACCACAGTATTCATTTAAGATACCTTGCTCATCAAATACTTTGATAAACTCTAACCCATGTCTTTTCCCAACTTCGTAGTCATTTTGATCGTGAGCTGGTGTAACTTTAACTACTCCTGTTCCAAATTCCATATCCACATGAGAATCTGTAATAACTTTGATTTTTCTCTCCGTCAAAGGTAATAATACTTCTTTCCCAACGATTGATGTATATCTGCTATCTTCAGGATGAACCATAATTGCACTATCCCCAAAATATGTTTCAGGTCTTGTAGTTGCCACTTGAAGCTCACCACTTCCATCTGCAAATTTGTAAATCATATGGTAAAACTTCCCATTTACCTCTTCGTGTTCAACTTCGATGTCTGATAATGCACCATCGTGTGTACACCAATTTACCATATAGTTGTTTTGAGTGATATGACCTTCGTTATATAAAGAGACAAAAGCCTCTTTCACAGCCTCTTTTAACCCCTCATCCATAGTAAATCTTTCTCTTTTCCAAGCAGGAGTAACTCCTAATTTTCTCATTTGATGAACGATATTTCCACCACTAGTTTCTTTTTGTTTCCAAGCTCTTTCTAAAAATTTCTCTCGCCCAATCTCTTCTTTGGTTGTACCTTCAGCTAAAAGTTGTTTTTCAACAACATTTTGAGTTGCGATTCCTGCATGGTCAGTCCCTGGTTGCCAAAGAGTTTTAAAACCATCCATTCTTTTGTATCTTGTAATAATATCTTGCAATGTAAATGTTAAAGCATGTCCGATATGTAAACTTCCAGTTACATTTGGTGGTGGCATCATGATTGAAAATGTTTTTTGTTTTCCGTTTGCATCTGTTTCTTGAATAGATTTATTCCCATCTATTTCAAAATAACCTCTGTTTTCCCAAATCTTATAATATTTATCTTCTATCTCGTTTGAATTGTAACTGTTGTTCATTTTCTCTTTTCCTATGATTTTATATTAGGGAAACCCTATAATTTTAAAGTTTTTATTTTAGCTAAAAGCCAATTAAAGAATGATACTACTCAATATTCCTATAGCTCCACCAAATACGCCACCCCAAACAACAAGCCATCCGAGATGCTCTTTCATCATATTTTCAACTATATCTTTGACCATTTTAGGGTTAAGTTCATTTAATCTTTCAACGATAACTTTATCTATTTTTTGCTCCATATCTTCACTAATATCACTTTTTTCTAAAGTTTTAAAAAGTGTTTGTTGAAAATTTTCTGTATGAACTATCTCGTTTATAGCTTTTTTCATCTTTTCTTCAAATGGATTTTTAAGTGGTTCAAGGATCTTAGCCCCACCAAGCATTCCAAGCATTCCGCCAAAACTAGATTCCATAACGGCACTTTTAAGACTTTCAAATGCGATACTAAAATCGGTACTTTCAATTAAAGCACTAAAATCAAAATGTTTATTTTTATCTGAAAATTCATTTTTTAAAAACTTATCAAGATTCTCTTTTGTAAAAAACTGTTCCATAATCAGTTTATGAATTGAAATTTTAAACTCCTCAAATCTTGCCTCCACAACACCACTTCCATATAAAAATGGTACTTTATGAAAAAGCATATGGATAGCTAAATGGTTTGTTATCGCTCCACTAAATGCAAAAAGCCCTCCAATCATCAAAAGTTTATTTCCAATAACTGCCCCTATTATTGTAATGATAATTGACACTAGGTTTGTAACATTTGTTTTATTCACCAATTGCTCCTTAAGTAAAAAAATTTTCGTATTTTAGCTTATTTAGTATAAGCTTTCATATGTTTAAAATATTTTTTATCACCTTATTTTGTTTTCAAACATTATTATTTTCACTTGAAGTTATAGGCAATTTTGAAACTATCTCCCTTGAAGAGTTTAATGTCTCCCATCTTCAAGCAAAGATAGATACAGGGGCAGTTTATTCATCTTTACATTGTTCAAATATAAAAAAAATAGATGATGAGACGGTTGAATTTTCTATTTTTGATTTGAATAAAACTATAAAAAAGAAGATAGAAAAAACAGTGATGATCAAAAGTAGTAATGGTCTGCAAGAACAACGATTTATAATATCTACAATGATTATTTTGAATCAACAAACTTATCCTATTTTATTCACTTTAGCCAATAGAGAAACAATGAATTATAAAGTATTGATTGGAACTAATTTTTTGAAAAATAGATTTTTAATCGATGTTAGTAAGAAATAAAAAGCAGAACCATCATACTGTCGTGACAATTAGTTAGCAGTATTAATTAATATTCTAGATTTTAAATGTTATAATAAATTATGGAAAAGTTAGAACAATTAATTAAAGGGAATCAAGAGTTCCAAAACTTACATTTTAAAAAATTTGAGTATCATTTTGACGAGCTTATCAACAAAGGGCAATCACCAGAAATTTTATTTATTGGATGTAGTGATAGTAGAGTTGTTCCAGATTTGATTACAGGAAGTCAACCTGGAGATCTATTTATTTTAAGAAACATAGGTAATTTTGTTCCACCTTTCAAGAAAGATAATGATTACCATGGAACAGCTGCCGCAATAGAATATGCTGTATCTATTTTGGAGGTAAAGCATATTATTGTGTGTGGACATTCTCATTGTGGAGCTTGCGAATCACTTTACAAAGAGTTACCAGATGATGATAATTTGATTCATGTGAAAAAATGGCTTGAAATCGGAAATCCTGCAAAAGTTTTTGTCGAACATAATTTTAAAGATTGTGCACTAGATGAAAAAATAAGAATTACAGAAAAAATATCTATTATGTTTCAGCTGGACAATCTACTAAGTTATCCAGCTGTAAAAAGAAGAATAGAAGATGGTCTGCTTGTGATTCATGGATGGTACTACGAACTACAAAGTGGTAAAATAAAATATTTTGATTCATCATCTATGGAATTCAAAGAATTAAGTCAAGAAAATAATCAATAACAATTCTGTATTAGTCAGAGCTACTTCACTAAACTTTTAAAATAATTCCACTTAAATAATTTGAATTTGGAATATTTAAAATATATGGATGATCACTATCCGCTCTTAAAATTTCCAAAACTTCTACCATTTTACCACTATTTTTTGAAGCATCAAGCGAAATATCCAAAAGTTCATTTATTCCAATATGATGTGAACAAGAAAAAATAGCTACTATTCCGTCTTCTTTTAAAAGTTTTAATCCACTCGAAAGGAGAAATTTCATCCCTTTTATCGCACCAAAAGACTCTTTCTTTGTTTTTGCAAATGGTGGTGGATCAAGCACTAAAACATTATATAAATTTGGTGTAGTAATCTCATTGGTGATAAAATCAAAAGCATCTTGTTTTGTTACAATTGCCTCTTTTCCATTGAGTGTGATATTGTGAGTTACTTGTGAGATTGCATTTGGAGAAATATCTACAAAATGGACATTTGCACCATTTTTAAGTCCATAAAGTCCAAATCCTCCAGCATTACAAAATACATCAAGAACATCATCCCCCTCTTTCATATATTCCCCTACTATCTCCCTGTTTTTTCTCTGATCGAGATAAAAACCTGTTTTTTGCCCTTCAATTAAACTCATTGAAAATTTGATACCATTTTCAATTATCTCAATATTCTGTGCCACTTCCCCAAAAATAACCTCATTTTTAGTTTCAAGACCCTCAATTTTTCGAACTCTACTTTCAGATTTATCAAATATTCCAATAGGATGTAGATGTTTAATCAGAAGTGATAAGATAAGTTCTCGATATTTTTCTATTCCAAAACTATTAAACTGAACACCCAAATAACCGTTATAAAAATCAACGATAAGTGCAGGAAGCAAGTCCGCTTCACTATGAATAAGTCGATAAGCATTTGATTTTACTTTGAGGTGTTTTCTTTTTGCTATCGCTTTTATAATTCTTTTTTCAAAAAAAGCTTCGTTGATAGGTTCATCTTGAAAACTAAGTACTCGAATCGTTATCTCGCTATTATAATTAAAATACCCAATTCCCATAAATCCGCCATTTTGATCTTTTATCTGAATAAGTTCACCACTTTCTATATGTGCTACATCATTCACTATCTCATTTTTATATACCCAAGTATAAAATTTTTCTAATTTTTCTTTTGATTCTTTATTTATTACTACTTTTTTAAAATTACTCATATTTCTCATCTTTTTATTTTTTCTTATTGTACTTTAGCTTCGATAAAAAAGATATTTTTAATAAAATCCAACTACCATTTGGCAATATTTTTATAAAGATTTTCGATACGAAAAGAAATAATATTTTCTTTAAAATAAGAATATTTTTTTATTTACTCTGTGGCTTTAATGGTGTATCTTTAGAATTTGCGAGCACTATGAAATATTAAACTAATTATGATGAAGCGATAATTGACAGTAAAAAATACAATTAAAACTTAACTTTTACTGACATTTAAGTGAAAAGTTTTTTCATAGTGGACAGTAAATCTATCGATATGTTTACTGATTCTGCTGAGCCACTTGATACCATTTAAGATTTTCATCCCTTTGCTGTTACTTAGAGTGTTTTTAGCCATATTGACAATAATAGTATCCCTTAGAGAAGATAGTTCTCTATCGATCTCTTTTGTTGTTTCCAAAGAAAGCTTCGATGTTTGATAAAAATTATTCTCAGAAAAGTTCTTTATAATCATTTTAATCTGCTTTATTATCATAGCTTTACTTTTTGAAAGTTCTTCAAAATTTACAATTGAGATATTTGTTTTTTCTATCTCTTCACACTTATCAAGAAGTCTTTCAAGATGATTAAGACAATGCAATAACGAAATAAGCTCTTCCCATTTCTTTTCTTTTTCGTCTATAAATGAAATTTTATCTATATAAATTTGAAGTTGATCTATATTTTTTTGCAAAATATCAAGATGGATAGTTTTTTCTTTTGTACTATTTAGCACCTCTTCAATAAAAAATAAAGAAGCTATAAATGTTTTCTGCAATGCTTGTTGAGAGGATATAATCGCTAATTTTGGCTCTTTTTTTGGTAATTCATCATCGAATTCAAAAAGATACCTATCATTATTTGAGGGGATAAGTTTTTTAATCAAAACAGCAAATCTATTTGTAAAAGGCAAAACAATGAGAATACTACAAAGATTAAAAAAAGTATGAAATGCAACCAAAGCTATTTCGGCATTTTCAATTAACGGATAATGCTCCAAATAAGTATTCCAAAAATAAACATACGGAGTGATAATCAAAAAAGCAAATAATCCACCAAAAAGGTTGTAAATAACATGTGCAAATCCTGTTCTCTTTGTATCTGTGCTCCCGCCAATTGTTGCTAGCATAGCTGTTCCTGTCGTACCAATATCCATACCTATCACTAATGCTGCTGCTTGCTCAAAAGAGATCATGTGAGCAAATAACATACTTAAAGTAGCAGCAACCCCGGCACTTGAAGATTGAGCAATAAGTGTCACCAATATCCCTAAAGCAACCAGTTCAAGTCGCCCAATAATACTATCACTTGGAAAATAATCAGGAGTAATAATCCCCTCAAAACCTTTCATCCCAGCTTGCATAAAAGTGATTGCTAAAAAAATAAGCCCAAAACCAGCTATTGTGTACCCGATAGTTGCAATTGTGTTTTTAAAAAAAAGTTTTAGAATCATTCCGAAAAAAATAAGTGGTAAAACGATTTCAGCCAGATTAAATTTAAATCCAAAAAGCACCACCAACCATCCAGTAAATGTAGTACCAACATTTGCACCCAAGATAATCCCAATCGTTTCTTTAAACTGCATCAAACCAACACTAACGAAACCAACAGCAGCGACTATTGTAGCACTTGAAGACTGAAGCATTATTGTAGTAAACATACCAGTTATTGCTCCAGAAGTTGGAGTTTTTGTAAAATTCATAAGTGCTGTTCGCATACGATTTCCAGCTAAAAACTTTAACCCATCAGTCATAATAACGATACCAAGAAGGAAAAGTCCTACACCTCCCATAACTTGAAAAAAATGCTCTAAATTAGTTTCCATATATCAGCCTTTATGTGGTCCTATGATTGATTTAAGATCTTAAAAATACCTTAAAGTATTATGGCACCCTCTTTTTTTAAAACAACTGTATCTTCAATCCGTACACCAAACTCATTTGGCAAATAGATTCCTGGTTCGATTGTAAAAACCATATTTTCTTCTAGAATAAAATCACTCCGCGCGGAGATATTTGGATACTCGTGAATATCAAGTCCGACACCATGTCCAGTACTATGGACAAAATATTTGCCATATCCAGCTTTTTCGATAATCTCCCGTCCGATACTATCGAGTTTAGATGCTTTCATCCCAAGTTTTGCTTTTTTGATAGCTGTTTGTTGAGCTTTAAGAACAATATCATATACCTTTTGTTGTTCGTATTTTGAAAATCTTTGCTCTCTTTGGTAAATATCAAGTTTGGAATAATCATTTCCAAAAGTAACTGTTCTATCACTACAATATCTCTCAAATTTTATTCCGCCATCAAACAAAATCAAATCATCCTCTTGATAGATTTTGGAAGTTGGCACAGCATGAGGTTTTGCACTATTTTCATTGATTGCGATAATTGGACTAAAGCTCAAATCATAGTTTCCATTCTGACTTAAAAAAGTTTGAGCCATATAAGCCAAATATTGCTCCGATTTCCAAAAACCATCCTTTGCTACATACTCAGCAAATTTAACAAATCCATCTCTTCCAAGCTCCATAGCTTTTTGGATAAGTTGGATTTCATCCTCTGTTTTGATGATTCTTTTATGTTTTGAAAAATTTGGCTTTTGGATAAATTTGATATCTAATTTTAAAGAGAGAGTTTCAAATGTAGCTACACTAAAATCGTTTGGATCAAAGTGTATTTTTTTGATTTTTGATTTTTTAAGAACTCTTCTGGTCTCTTTTAGAAGGTCATTTGAGATAATTATTTCACTATTGTTTTTAATATTTTCTTTTGCATCAACGGTATATCTTCCATCTGTGATAAAAAAAGTTTCACTTCCAAGTGAGATATAGATTGCATTATCACAACTATATCCACACTCAAAATAGATACCATTCTCGTTTTGTAAAATAAAATTTTTCACTTTAGTGTAGTTCTGAGTTCAACTTCACTTCTCTTGTACTTCTTGTAACTATATATTGACCAGTTTGTGAATCTTGTCTAAAATGTAACCCATTAAGTCCTGCTAATTGTGAAGCTTTCATAATATTTGAAAGTTTCGCTTCTGGATTTGCAGCATTTATTTTTACAATCTGATCATCGCTTAAATATACTTTTGTACCCGCAAAAATAGCCAAACCACCATCAACAATACAAGCATCACCAAGAGGAATTCCTGTAGTTGAATTTGCACCTAGAAGTGTATTTTCACCAATACTAATAGGATTTCCATCTGTTCCACTTAAAACTCCTAAAATTGAAGCTCCTCCACCAACGTCACTTCCAGCACCAACGATTGCCGAACTTGAGATTCTTCCCTCGACCATTACAGCACCAAGTGTTCCTGCATTGAAGTTGATATAACTAGCTCCTGGCATAACAGTTGTTCCAGCTGCTAATTGTGCTCCAAATCTTACTTTACTTGAGTCTAAAATTCTTGTGTTATCAGCGGGGATTATATGTCCTAAGAATCTTGGGAATTTATCAATAAAGTCAACAATAGGATATTTTCCGCTAATTTTTAATGACAATTCATTTTCTCTTAACCAATCAAGTTCAATTGGAGTATTTCCACTCCAAGCTACATTTGTAAGTTTTCCAAATGCTCCATTGAGATTCAAGCTTCTAAGAGCGGCTTTCCCCGTACTTAATGCATATAATTTTAAATAAACACTCTCAACACTTTCAGGGGCAGTGTCTTCAAAGATAAATACAACTTTAAAATCTTCTTCACTGAAACCTAAATCAGAATCTAGTGCCGAAAGTTGCATAATTAATTGTACATTTTTATGTGCATCGCCTTTAGATTCAGGAATAAATGGTCTAAATGTTTCCATACAAGATGTCAAAAAATCTTCGCTTATTGGACAAACTAATTCATTTTTTGTTGTATCTATTTCGGCTCCAGCATTTTTCAAAGCGTTCATAAAAACTGCAGCTGAACCAAAATTTTCATTCCAGTTTATAACTGGAAATGTTGCTTGCAGTGTTTTATCTAAATTCAATTGCCCTCTGTCTATTCGAGCTATACCGAAACCGATTGGATTTTTGTACCATGAAGATGATTGTATCTCTTTAACTTTTATCGTAAATTCTTCTTTTGTAAATACCATAATTTTTATTCCTTACTTTTGCTATATTTTTTTTGAATTCTACTCAAAAACTGTTTTTATTTTGATTATAAGAAAAAACTTATCTTATTATCTTATTTTAAAGTTTATAAGATATAATTTCAATTCTAAAAAGATGCGTCCATGGCTTAACTGGATATAGCACTGGGTTTCGGCCCCGGTGGTTGAGGGTTCGAATCCTTCTGGGCGTACCATTATAAAAACACTTATCTCCTCATACTTTCTAATAATAAAATCATTTACTTAAAATTTCATATAAATTAATTTGCTACACTATTACCAACCACTACTTGTAGATAGATGTGCGAATTAACATTGTCTTGAAATTTTATTATTCACTTGGTAGTGGCTCTAATTCTGGAGATTTTTGTTCCATTATCTCTTCTTTAATCTCTTCTTTAATCTCTAGAGTTGATGATACACTATCATCTTCCTCTAAAAGATCACCTATATCAATTTTCTCTGGTTGCATAATTTCCCTAAAGTCAGGTATAACTAACCCTCTTTTTAACATTATTTTATACAGACGATTTGCTTTTTTAAGGACAATTTTTTGCTTTCCAATTGGATTGTAAATAATTGGATTTGGTAGTACAGAAGCCAATTTTGCAGCTTCCATAGCTGTTAAATTTTTAGCACTTTTATGAAAATAATGTCTTGCTGCTGCTTCAATTCCGAATATTCCATCCCCCCACTCTGCGATATTCAAATAAAGTTCAATTATTCTTCTTTTTGAAATCGTCTTCTCTATTCTATATGTTAAAATTGCTTCTTTTATTTTTCTTATAGGATTTTTGCTAGGTGTAAGATAGAGATTTTTCGACAACTGCTGCGAAATTGTACTCCCTCCAGCACTAAATTTACCATCTTTAATATTTCTTTCGAAAGCATCTTCCAATCCTTCTGCATCAAATCCATCATGATTCCAGAATTTATCGTCTTCACTTATCAATACGGCTTTTATAACATACGGGGAAATCTGTTTGAGCTTAACCCATTTGTGTTTTATTTTTTTATCTCTCCCCTCTTCTCTCCATTGTTCTGCTCTGTATTCCATAAATGCAGATGGAATCGGATTGGTTTTTTTAAGTTCACTTACCTTTGGGATAAAAGCATATCTTCCAATATCCAAAACAAGAAATATTCCTACTATTAAAATGCTATATTTAAATATTTTTTTCAATATTATCGCCTTTTGTTTTTAAATTGAGAAAAGATGATATCAAAATATCACTTTATACTACAATATAACGAACTCGTTAGCAATTTTATAGTAGAATTTTCGTCATAAAAAAACTAGGAATAAATATGGAATTTTTCAACGAAAACATTATTTTTTATATCGTTGCTTACTTGGTAGGCTCTATCCCTTTTGGGCTTATTTTGGCTAAAAAATTTGCAGGAGTAAATGTACAAGAGAGTGGAAGTAAAAGTATTGGAGCTACAAATGTTCTAAGAGTTGTAAAGGAAAAAGATCCAGTTCTTGCTAAAAAACTTGGTATTGCAACTGTTTTGCTTGATGCTATTAAAGGGACAGCCGTACTTTTGGTGGCAATCGCTATGGGCTTATCAAATGAAACACTTTGGGGGATAGCAGTTTTGGCCGTACTTGGACATTGTTACAGTATCTATCTAAATTTTGAAGGTGGAAAAGGTGTAGCTACTGGGCTTGGTGTATTTATTGTCCTTATACCGATTCCTACAATTATAGGTGCTATAGTTTGGGGATTTTGTGCAAAGGTTCTCAAAATATCTTCTTTATCTTCACTTCTTGGACTTGTAAGTGTTGTGATTGGAGCAGTTGTTCTAAATAATGGTGTTGGCGTTGATTCAAATGCTCCTGTGTATCTTATTGCATTTATTATACTTTATAAACATATTCCGAATATCATAAGGTTAATCAAAAGGGAAGAGGAAAAAGTTGCTTAAGGTTACCATTGAAAATCTCACATTTGATTGTATTATTGGGATACTTGAAAGCGAACGAATAAAAGAGCAAAAAGTTGTTGTAAATCTCTCTTTTGAATATTTCTTTGATGAAGTGAAAAAAGATTTTATAGACTATGTTAAAGTTGCTTCATTAATAGAAAATAATATGAAAGCGGGTAGATTTTTTTTGATTGAAGATGCTATTTTATTTTTAAGAAAAGAATTAAAAAATAGATTTGAACTTAAAAATCTTTGGTTAAAAATAACTAAACCAGATATTATGCCAAATTGCATAGTAAGTGTCGAAGAATAACTAGTTATTTTTTTAAAATTTTCTTTTAAATTTTAAATAATCTTTTGGCATTTTCCGTAGTTATCTCTTCCACTTCTTCAATGCTCATAGCCAAAATATCGCTCACTTTTGAGGCAATATATTTTGTATAAAGCGGTTCGTTTCTTTTTCCCCTAAAAGGTTCCGGCGTAAGATATGGTGCATCGGTTTCTAAAACTAATCTATCAAGTGGAATTTTAGATAAAACATTTACTAGTTTTTTAGCATTTTTGAATGTCACTACACCACCTATACCAAAATAAAAATTTTCTTTTGCAAGACTTAAAAGTTGTTCATCAGCATTAAAACAATGCAACACCCCACCAACAACTCCAGCATTATATTCTAACAAAATCGCTTTACTATCATTTGAAGCATCTCTTATATGAATAATAAGTGGTTTATTCCATTTTTTTGCTAATTTAATTTGTGCAATAAAAACTTCTTTTTGAAGTTGAATATTTGCTTTTTTTTCACTTTCATCTTCTGGTAATCTATAGTAGTCAAGTCCGCACTCACCAATAGCAATACATTTTGGATGATTTATATATGATTCCAAAATTATTTCAGAATATTCATCTATATGATAAGGATGAACACCCACACTAAAATAAATTTCTGGATATTTCTCAGCCAATACAACAGCTTTTGGCAAATCATTGATATCAGCAGCAGGTATAATTATATTTGACAACCCATCTGAAAGTGATGAAGTAATAAGTAGGTCTATATCGCTATCAAATACTGATGCATCAAGATGGCAATGGGTATCTATAATAATAATCTACTCCTTTTGTTTTTATAATAAACTTAGTCAATCATACTTAATTTTTGTTCTATATACTTCTTGACTACTTGATAGTCTATTGTTTCTTTAAAATCATCAAAATATGCTCCACTTGCGTTTGGATGTCCTCCACCATTTGCTAATTTTTGAGCTAGTACAGAAACATCGATCTTTCCAGTTGCTCTAAATCCAACATTTCCTCTTTTGTTTATATTTACAAAAAAATCATAATCTGGATTCTCTTTTAAGAAAGTATTAGCAGCGATTGAGATATTAAAGAGATTGTATGACAGAAGACCCTTGTGCTCTTTGTAGTAAACAGTCAACTGATCTTTTTTATTTTTTAGTAAGTATACTAAATATTTTGCTGAAAGATTGTCAATTGTATCATTTTGCTCATCTAACATTAAACATTCTTTTTTAAGATGGTGAATATCGTCATCAAGTACAATATGACCTGAATCTTTTGTGATATATTGAGCAGCTTTTAGAAGTAATTTGTGCCTAAAATTTCTATTTTCATCTGGAAAAAGTGTTCCATTAATTTCATTTGCACTACTAACCAAACTCATGATAACTTTTCCAAATTCAAAATAAGGATCAAATTCACACCAAATATCAACATCATCAATCGCTTCAATCAATAATTTAAATTCAAAACTACAAAGCGAATCAAATTCTTCATAATTTTCCATAAAATAATCAAATACTATTTTTGTAGCACTTCGTTTAGTATCTAAAAAATACCAATCATATTTTAGAGCACTCGCTTCCCCTGTGATATGATGATCCAAAAGTTGGAGTTTGATATTTTTTCCATTATTATTCAGTTGATCAATTATCTTTGTAAGATTTTTTGATTCATCAACACTTAGATTCAAATCACTTATTAAAAAAAAGAAATCCTTTTCATTTGAGGCCTTAATTTGCGCAATGATTGTAGAGATTGTTGATTTTACTTCACCTCCATAGTTTGCATTATAGAATTTACCATTTGGATATATTTTTCTTGAGATAAGTTGGCATCCATAACCATCCAAATCAGTATGAGACATATGGAAAAAGATCATGTTAGTATATCCTTTAGTGTGATTTGGCCTAAAAAGTCATCTATTTTTAGTTGTAGTTTATTTAGCATTGGCCATAAATTGCAATCTTGTGCTTTGTTGCTTGGGCACCCATCAATTGATGAAGAGCACTCAAAAACACTGATACTTTTATCTTCTGAAATTTCTGTAATTTTTAATATAGATAACTCTTCTGGAGGCAAAGCCAAAATAAATCCACCATTTGTCCCTTTGAATGAAAGAAGGATACCATTTTTGGAAAATTCTTGTAATATTTTCGCCAAATATGCTTTTGGGATATTTAATTCTTTTGACAATAGTTCAACATTTTTAGGTGTTTGAGTTTTAGCGATAGAGGCAAGAGACAGTATCGCATATTCCGTTTTTTTAGTTAACAACATGAGGACAGTTTACCTAAATAGTTTTAATACTGACTAAAAAAGAAAAGCTTTTATTTAGTTCACTATAAAGCAACTATTTGTAATGTATATTTATTTGTATATAAGATTAAAATCTTTATAATCATTAGCTCGTTCATCTTAATTCTACAAAGATTTTTGAAAAATCATTTTAGTAATTAAAAATTAAGACCTAACAAAAATCCTGAAGCAAAGTGGATTTTTATTTACGAATGAAAAATTTAAAAATAAGGAAATTATTATGAAAAAATTATTAGTTATATCGTTTTTGCTATATGGATTAAGTGGAAGTTTATGGGCTGAAGATATCAAAGTTTTTGTAGCTTCAAGTGCGAAATTAGCGATGAATGATATAGTAAAAGAGTTTAAAAAATCAAATCCAAAGGATGAGATAGTTTTAGCTTTTGGGGCTTCTGGAAAAGGATATGCACAATTATCAAATGGATTCAAGTATGATGTTTTTATGGCAGCCGATAGTAAACATCCTGCAAAAATTGTAGCAGATGGACTAGCCATTGGTAATCCAGAAGTATATGCGTTTGGAGTTGTTGCGCTGTATAGTAATGATAAAGAACTCATGAAACTTGGAATAAATGCTTTTAAAAATGATAAAGTAAAACATATCTCAATAGCAAATCCAAAAGTTGCCCCCTATGGAGTTGCTGCAATGGAAATCTTAACAAGTTATGGTGTAAAAGATGTTGTTAGCGGTAAAATCGTAATGGGTGATAATATCGCCCAAAGTGTTCAATTTGTGGATTCAGGGGCTGCTGATATTGGTCTTGTGGCATATTCGCTTCTAAAAGAAACACAACCAAAAGGGGAATATCTAGTGATAGATAAATCAAAATATGCTCCAATGGAACAATCATTTGTAATCACAAAATATGCGAAAGATAAACCTCTTGCTACAAAATTTGCTTCATTTATCACTTCAAAAAGTGCAAAAGCAATTTTCAAAAAATATGGATTTGAAACAAAATGAATAAACTAAGTGGAACCATCAAGCATACAAAACATGCAGAGGGAATTACACATGTGTATGTGGATGTAGGTGATACTATTTTTAGTGTGCTTATTTTAAGTGGTAATGAAGAGTATCAAAAAGGGGATAAAGTTCACCTGTTTTTCAAAGAAACAGAAGTAATGATAGGATCAAAAGAATCTGTTATTAGCGCAAGAAACTCTTTTATTTCCCCTATCACTTATATCAATACGGGGGAGATTTTGGCTGAAGTACATTTTGATTTTGATGGAGCGAGAATAGTTTCAATAGTGACAAAAGGAGCACTCTATGACCTAAAATGCAATCTTAGAGATGAGTTTAGATGGTTTGTTAAGTCAAATGAAGTTTCGATTGCAAAGGTGTAAATATGGATGAATCTTTTTTTCAAACAATGAAACTCACATTTGAGTTAGCAGGTATTACCACTTTCATATTACTCATGATCGGGATACCTCTTGGGTATTATCTCTCTCAAACCAAATCCAAATTCAAACCAGTATTTGAAGCCTTTGTTTCTATGCCTTTAGTTTTGCCACCATCTGTTCTTGGGTTTTACTTGCTTCTTGCTTTTAGTCCAAAAAATGCTTTTGGTGCTTGGCTAGAAGAGAACTTTGATATTAGACTTGTTTTTAGTTTTGAAGGGCTTGTTGTCGCTTCGATTATTTTTAGTTTACCTTTTATGGTTCATCCAATTCAAAGCGGTTTTAGTACTTTGAGTAAATCGTTTCAGGAGGCTTCTTATATCTTGGGAAAAAGCAAGTTTCAAACCATTTGGTTTGTACTTTTACCAAATATCAAGCCTTCGCTTTTAACTGGCGCAGTCATCACGTTTGCTCATACCGTTGGAGAGTTTGGGGTAGTTTTGATGATAGGTGGAAATATCGCAGGGGAGACAAAAGTAGCAAGTATCGCTATTTATGATGAAGTGGAAGCTTTGAATTATGGTTTAGCAAATCAATATGCTTTTACTTTATTTGTTATCTCCTTTTGTATTTTGATTTTTGTATATGCACTAAATAAATCTATGGCAAGGGGTGAATTTAGATGATAGAGATAAAGATAACAAAACCACTCCATACAGCAGATGGAGCGATAGATTTAGTAGTAAACAAAGAGATACAAAACGGCGACTTTCTCACACTTTTTGGCAAAAGTGGAAGTGGAAAAACGACATTGCTTCGAATACTAGCTGGGCTTGAAACTCCAAAAACTGGCACGATTATAGTCGATGGCGAGGTGTGGTTTGATAGCAGTAAAAAAATCAACCTTCCCCCACAAAAGAGAAATGTAGGATTTGTTTTTCAAGATTATGCCCTTTTTCCAAATATGAGTGTGCGACAAAATCTTGAATTTGCCCTAAAAGATAAAAACGATATCAAAAAAGTTGATGAGATTTTAGCAATTATGGAGATAGAGAGTCTCTCCTCTATGAAACCAATTCACTTAAGCGGTGGTCAAAAACAAAGGGTTGCAGTGGCTAGAACATTGATGACAAATCCAAAAATGTTGCTACTTGATGAACCACTCTCAGCACTTGATAGTGCGATGAGACAGAAACTTCAAGATGAACTACATGAGATTCACAAACGATTTGGTATCATCTCTATTTTGGTAAGTCATGATATTAGTGAAGTTTTTAGACTCTCAAATCGTGTATTTAAAATCAATTTAGGGCAAATCACAGATGATGGAAACCCAAGTGAAGTATTTGCCAATCAAAATATCAGCGGTAAATTTAAAATTGTAGGGGAGATATTAAGCATCAAAAGAAGTGATATAGTATATATCATAGAGGTTTTAGCTCATAATGAGATAGTAAAAGTTACAGCTATGAAATATGAAATTGAGAATTTAAACATTGGTGACAAAATTTTACTTTCAAGCAAAGCGTTTAATCCAATTTTGACAAAAATATAAAATTAGAAAATATAATAATTCAGTATATAGTTTAATCATTAAAAAACTATAATTGTGCATTAAAAATAAATATAGAGGGAAACAATGACAAAAACTATAATAACCGTATCGATTCTTGGAACTTTTGCATTTGCTAATTTACAAAACGAAACAGTGCTCATTGAACAAAAAATCAAAAGCATACTTCCAAATGCACCAATTAGTAAAATCGAAATGAGTGAAATTAAGAGTATCTATAAAGTTTATTTTCCAAATGGAAAAATATTGTATGTTGCTCCAGATGAAAAACTTATAGTAGCCGGTGAAATATTTAAACCCAATGGAGATTCTTTGACACAGAAAGATCAAGAAAAATGGCAAAATGAATTAGAAGCAAAGCAAGTAGAAAATCTTACATCAATTAAACTAATCGGTGATAGTTTAAAAATTGATTTTGGTACTGGTGCTAAAAAATATGAATTTGTTATTTTTACAGATCCTGAATGCCCGTACTGTAAAAAAGTAGAGAGTGAATTTGAAAATAAAAACGCAACTTTATACTATAATTTTATGCCATTAGATTTCCATAAAAATGCGACTCGATGGTCTTTAGACATTCTTTCTTCTAAAAATTCCAAACAAACTATTCTTGATATTAAGAATGGAAAATCTCCAAAAATTGAACACACAAAAGATTCACAAATAAGACTTGATAAAATGATAGCAAAAGCAAAAAGTTTAAATATATCAGGAACTCCCAAATTATTTATCATAGAAAAATCAACAAATAAAGTTGTTGATACAATAAACGGGGCAGATATGTCTAAAATAAGAAAATATTTATCAGAAGAATAAAAAATTAATCTAGCATAATTTTATGCTAGATTAGTATAAATATTTTGAACATCATCATCATCTTCAAGTTTATCAAGAAGAATTGAAAGTTGTTCCATTTGCTCATCTGTGATCTCAATAGGTGAAGTTGGAATTCTCTGGAGAGAACCTTTTTCGTACTCTATTCCTAATTCTTCAAGCTTTTTAGACATATTTCCAAAATCAGTATAATCAGCATAAAGGATGATTGAACCATCATTCTCTTCCCTAAGCTCTTCAAGTCCACCATCAATAAGTTCCATCTCTAAATCTTCAAGTGTCATTAAAACAGGCTTCTCTTTAAGTTCGAAAACCGCTTTTCTTGAAAACATAAACTCCAAAGAACCATTTGGAACAACTTGCCCATGATTTTTATTGAATATCATTTTAATATTTGCTACTGTTCTTGTTCCATTATCTGTTGCTGTTTCTACAAAAACAAGTACTCCATGGAGCCATTTCCCTTCATAGTTTAATTCATCAAGATTTGCTGCATCTTTTGATGTTGCTCTTTTGATAGCTGCTTCAATATTATCTTTTGGAAGATTTTGAGCTTTTGCTGTGTTGATTGCTGATCTTAATGCTGGATTCATATCAGGATCAGGCACACCATTTTTTGCAGCAAGTGTGATAGCTTTAGCTAATTTTGGGAAAACTCTTGACATATTTCCCCATCTTTTTAATTTTGACGCTTTTCTATATTCAAAGGCTCTACCCATTGTTAATATTCTCCTTGTAATTTAATTAATGTTTCTTTCACTATATCTGAATGTAAAATTTGAATCTTTTCGCCTTTTACAGATTTAGTTTTTCTTACATTTACATTTTCAAAAACAGCTGCAATTTTTCCAGCTGGATCAATTATAAATGTTGTTCGAACAACTCCCATAAACTCTCTTCCCATAAATTTTTTCATCTGCCAAACGCCATAAGCTTCACAGATTTTTTTATCTTCATCACTTAAAAGTGTTATCTCCAAGCTTTTGTTTTCAATAAACTTTTTATGTGATTTTGGGCTATCTGGACTTACTCCTAAAATAACACCATTTAAATCTTCAAAATGTTCATTATCACTAGAAAAATCACAAGCTTCAGTTGTACAACCTGGTGTATTGTCTTTCGGATAAAAATATAAAATTATCCATTTCCCAGCCAAATCTCGTAAGCAAATCTCCACTTCATCTTGATTTGGAATACAAAATTCTGGAGCAGTATCATCGATTTTAAGCATAGTACCTCTTTTAAAAATTTTATGGATTGTATCAAAAAAATGGTTAATATTTTTTAATCTTTTCCCTTATTATTTATTGTATAAGAAAATATAATACCACATTCAGTAAACTTTTATTTTACGAGAATACAATGCTTAAATCTAAATGATAAAATAATGAGGAGATAAAAAATGAATAAAATAGTTGCGTTATTATTAATTGGAGTTTTTACAATTGTATTTGCACACGATGTACAAATAATTAGTATTGATAACAAAGATGAAAAAATTACACCAAAAACAATCGAAGATGTTTTTAAAACAAATGGATTTTATATTTCAGATAATAGGGATATGAATACCCCTTTTATGAAGCAATTTGGTCAAACTGATTTTAAAGTATATAATCTTTTTACAGCATACCATATGCAGTCCGTTAAAAATCTTGCGAAAGAATTTCCAAGAATTGGTCTTTTAACACCTATGAGCATGTCGATATATACCAAAAAAGGGGAAAATAAACTTTATGTTTCTTCTTTGACTTTGGATGCTATGTCAAAAATTACAGGGATTCCTGTAGCAAATAAAGATTTACAAAATATTGCTAAAATTACAAAAAGTTTACTTGAAAAAGCAATTCCAAATGGGCAATGGGAAACTATTAATTATGGCGTGACTCCAAGTGAAAAAGAGCTTATTACCAAAATGAACATCACACTTAAAGATACTCAATGGAAAGAAGATAGTGAGAGTTTAATTGAAGAGTTCGAAGGAAATATTGAGATGCAAGGCTTTGTTCAAGCTGGATACAACGATATCAATTATTATTTTAAAGAAGCTGAGGATAAAACATTTGATCTTTTTATATCTGAGTCAATTTGTAAACTTCCTGTTATTTATGCTGTAGCAAAAACAAAACCAGAAGCTGGAGCATTTGCACCTTGTAGTGTTATGTTTTATAAAAAAGCTGATAGCCCAGTGATGTATGTGGAATATCCAAATGTATACAACTGGATCTCATCACTTACAATCGTTGATAAAGAAGGGCTCAAAGAACTTCTTGAAGCACAAGCAAAAATGGAAGTGATTTTACATAATCTAAAATCAGATTACAATAAATTTTAATCCTACCATCAAAAAAGCTAAATCAAAAACGATTTAGCTTTTCTTTTTAAAAACTAAACAAAACTCCGATATAATCTAAGCTATGAAAAAAGATGAAGTATTTAAAGAAAAAATAAAAAAACAATTTGAGTTTGATGAATCAGTAGCTAGTGTATTTGATGATATGCTTAATCGTTCCGTTCCGTTTTATGAAGAGATGCTGCATCTCACAACCTCTTTTGGTTTAAAATATTTAAACGATAATGATAGAGTCTATGATCTTGGATGTTCAACAGCTTCAACATTGATTCATTTAGCAAAACACAGTAATGTTTCGCTCAATCTTATTGGGATAGATAGTTCCAATGCAATGCTTCAAAGGGCTTCAAACAAAGCAAAAGCTTTTGGAATAGATATTACTTTTTTAGAAGATGATTTTTTTGATATTGAACTTAAAAAATCAAAACTCATCATCGCAAACTATACCCTTCAATTTATACGACCACTTAAACGAGAAGTACTTATTAAAAAGATTTATGATAGTTTAGAAGATGGTGGGATTTTTATATTTAGCGAAAAAGTGATCACTGAAGATAAAATTTTAAATAAATATTTTATAGATGAATATTATGCTTTCAAAAAAAATCAAGGTTATAGTGAATTTGAAATAGCACAAAAAAGAGAAGCCTTAGAAAATGTTCTTATTCCTTATAGCTACAATGAAAATAAGCAGATGATTTTAGATGCTGGATTTAAGCAATTTGATTGTATCTTTAAGTGGATAAATTTCGGGACATTCGTCGCCATAAAAAACAATTCTAAATAAAAAACTATCTAGAATATTTTCAGATAGTTTTTTATAATACTCAATAATTATTTAGAAATTCCTGTTTGAGTTACATTATGATTTAAACCTAACTCTTTTGCACTAATTCCAAGTGCAATTCCAACCATTTGAGGAAGATGTAATACTGGGATATTTATTTCTCTTCCGGCTTGTTTTGAGATATTGTGTTGTTGTACATCCATTCTAAGATGACACAATGGACAAGGTGTTACCATCATATCCGCATTATTATCAATAGCATCTAACATCGCAATTGCACTTAACTTATTTGCTGTTGTTGGATTTTGAAGCTCAACATGGAATCCGCAACATTTATTTTTTGATTCGTACTCTACCGCATTTCCACCAAGAGCTTTTACTAAGTTATCTAATGAAACTGGCTTATATGAATTCTCTCCGCCATTATTTTTGTTTTGCAGATGACTTGGTCTAATATTGTGGCATCCATAAAAAGAAGCGATATTTACATCACTCATAGGATTAGTTACTTGAGCAGCTATTTTATCGTATCCATAGTCATCTTGAAGTGCATACAAAAAGTGTTTTACTTCACTTGTTCCCTTGTATTCTAGTCCAACTTCAGCCAATTTTGCATTTACTTTTGCTTTTAATTCAGGATCATTGTCAAGTCTATCTTTTGTTAAACTTGTATTTAATTGACAAGTATTGCAAATAGTTACCATTGTAAGTCCTAATTTCTCAGCGTAACAGATATTTCTAGCATTTAAAACTAAAGATAACATATCGTCAAAATCTTGTAAATGACTTGCTCCACAACAACTAGCTTCATCCAAAAGCACAAGCTCAATTCCAAGTTTATTTGCGATTGCCATTGTTGATTTTAATAATTCAGGAGTAGATTCTCTAGCTGTACAACCTGTGTATAATGCATATTTTAATTTTTCCATTTTTACTCCTTAAAACTTAGCAGTTGAACAAGATTCAACTAATTTTTTAATCTCATCAAGATTTTTTGATTTTGGCATATTCCACGGCATTATTATTTTACCTTTTGCAAACATTGCAATAGCTTCAGGAATATGCTTCATAACACCAATATTTCCTTCACTATATCGTACAAGTTCACCTTCATCTAAGATACCATGTTTTCTAATAGACCATTTAAATCCAACTGCATGACGAACAGCAACATTATTCCTAGCAAGTCCTTTTTCAAACGTTTGTAAATGAAGTTTTGTGATTTTTCCAATAGGATCAAGCTCTTTTGGACATGCGTCAGCACATTCGTTACATTTTACACAATCCCAAATTCCACTTCCAAGTTCTTGCAATGCTTCGAGTCGTGATTCTGTTGCAGTATCTCTACTATCAGCATTAAATCTCCAAGCTTTTACAAGCGCAGCTGGTCCTGTGAAATCTTTATTTACCATAACAGCTGGGCATGAATAGAAACAACTTCCACATTGAATACAATAATCTGCTTCATCAATTTTTTCATTTTCATGAACCGTTACCGTATTCTCTGCTGTAGGATGTTCATCAATATTTGCTACTAAATATGGCTGTACAGAATCATATTTTTCCCAAAAATTAGATTTATCTATAACCATATCTTTGTAAGCTCTTTTTTTATCTTGAGGATCAATTACAAGTTCTTCACCAAAGATAGCTACCAAATCATGTACTCTATCCTTACAAGCTAATGTTGCTTTACCATTTACTTTAACTGCACAACTACCACATATTCCATGTCTACAACTTCTTCTATAAGAAAAACTTCCATCGTGTTCCCACTTGATTCTATTCATAACATCAAGAACTAGTTCATCTTGGCTAACCTCCATAACAAAAGTATCATAATAAGGTAAATAATCAGTTTCTTTGTTAAATCTGAAAGCTTTTATTGTTAATTGTTTTGTTTCTTTGCTCATCATAAACTCCTAATATGTTCTTGCCGCTAATTCGTGATAACCTAAAACTACATCCATATATTCAGTAGTTAAATCTCCATTTTGATCCATATAACTCATTGTATGTTTTAAGAAGTTTTCATCGTCTCTTGTTTGATATTCTTCTCTATAATGAGCTCCACGACTCTCTTTTCTAAGAATTGCACCTTCAACAATAAATGCAGAGAAGTCTAGCATATGACTAAGCTCAACAGCTTCTTGTAAATCAGTATTGTATATTTTTGACTTATCATCAATTCTTATATTTTGGAATCTTCTTTTTAATTCTTTAAGTTTTTCTTGTTGAACTAAAAGTGATTTTTCTGTTCTAAATACGCCTGCATTTTCAGTCATAGATTGTTGCAATTCTTCTCTCAAAAGAGGGGTTCTTTCATTTCCATTTGATGTTCTAATTTTTTCAATTCTATCAATTACTGGTTGAGCATCACTAGATTTTGCATCTTTAAATTGGATAAGATTATTTTTTAAATCTTTTACAATATTTTCACCAACATGTCTTCCAAAGAAAAGGGCTTCCAAAACACTATTTGCCCCTAATCTATTTGCACCATGAACACTGACACAAGCACATTCTCCAGCTGCATAAAATCCATCAACTAAAGTTTTTGTATCCTTTCTTACATGTCCATTAATATCGACAGGAATTCCACCCATACTATAGTGCGCAGTTGCTGCGATACTAATAGGCTCTTTTATCATATCTTGTCCCAAGAATGTGATAGCTAAATCTCTTAATTCTGGAAGTTTTGACATAATCAACTCTTTACCAAGATGTGTTAAATCAATTAAAACATGATCTTTATCAGCGCCACAACCTCTTCCTTCTAAAATTTCTTGAGTAATTGCTCTACTTACAACATCCCTTGAAGCTAATTCCAATTTATTTGGAGCATACTTCTCCATAAATCTTTCCCCGAGTGAGTTGTACAAAATACCACCCTCACCCCTTGCCGCTTCAGAGATAAGTACTCCACTTCCAGCTATTCCAGTTGGATGAAATTGAACAAATTCCATATCTTCAAGCGGAAGCCCATGACGGGCAACTATTCCAAGTGCATCACCTGTATTTGCATGTGCATTTGAGTTGATTTTAAATGCTCTTCCGTATCCACCAGTAGCGAACATTACAGCTTTTGCATTAAAAATCATAGGTGTGCTATCAACTAAATTATAAGCAAAAACACCATTTACTTTTCCATCTTTATAGATAATATCAGCTACATAATATTCATCTTTAAATTCTACACCATCTCTATGTGCTTGCTCATAAATAGTTTGTAGAAGTGTTAAACCAGTTCTATCTTTTGCATAACAGGCTCGTGGTTTACTTTGTCCACCAAATGGTCTTTGAGCAATTTTACCCTCTTCGTTTCTAGAAAATACAGCCCCCATTCGCTCTGCCCATCTAATAGTTTCAGGAGCTTTAGAGCACATAAGTCGAATTGCATCTTGATCACCTAAATAATCACTACCTTTAACTGTATCAAATTCATGAAGTTCTATGCTATCTTCTGCACTTAAAGCAGCATTAATCCCACCTTGTGCGGCTCCACTATGACTTCTTAATGGATGCAGTTTAGTAAGCACACAGACACTAAGTCCAGCACCTCTAGCTTCTCTAGCAGCAGCACAACCAGCAAGTCCAGCACCAACTATAACAACATCATATTTATGTATAGCAATACTCATCTAATTTCCTTGAATTATAATTTTCTTTAATGCTAACACAAAAAAAATAAATTTTTTTATGTTAGCATCATTAAAAATCTAAAAATAATTTATTTGTTACAAATTGAAGCAATACAATAGATAATTCTTTTAAAATAAATTAGTTTTAAATTTTACTTAACACAATAATGAATAATTTAAAGAAAAATAAACTTGATTTAATAATATTGTTATTAAAATACACGAATGGAAAAACAAACTATACTCAAGCAAGTTATTATTAGAAAATTTATACTTTCTACTATAATCCCATCTTTTTTACTAGCAATTGTATTGATTTATATGCTTATAAATCTTAAAGAAAATTCAATTAAAGAAACTCATGCAAATTTTCTTACAGCGATAGACAAACATATAAAATCATTTTATGAAGATAAACTTATTTTAGTAGAGACGACAATCAAAGAAGCCAACAAAAATGATAAGTATCTCTTTGAAAATATCTTAAAACTAAATAGTTCTATCTCATCAATTATTGCTCTTGATTCAAAAGGAAAAATAAAGAAAATCTATTCTTATCAAAATTCTTTTATAGATAAGAAAATTGACTTTAAAAAACAAATCAATCTAGACTCATTCTTGAAAACAAAACAAAGTTTTTTTGGAAATACTTATTCTTTTAGTGATAAATCGACAAATTTTTTTCTCCCTTATGTTTTTGAATCAAAAGGAACCATTTATATCATTAATATAGACGTAGATTATTTTAGTAGCTATATCAAGTCTCTTTTGAAAAACAACTCATCTATTGCTGTGTTTCTTGTTGATAAAAATAACCTTTGCATTGTCAATTCCTTCGAAGAAGAAAGACTTTCCCCTTATACACTAGCTACTTCTAAAGCTATTCTTAAAAACAATCAATACGAACTAATTAAATTTTCCGATAAAAACAAGACTTATAGAATAACTTATACAAATCAACAAGAGATAGGATGGAAAATTGTTGTTAAAGACACTTATGATCAAGTGTTAAGCTACATCCAAAATATCCTATTTTTTACCATAGGGTTCATGTTGATATTATTAATAACTACAATACTTATAGTTAAAAGGTTTGTTCGAAATATTATTGAGCCTGTTGAATCCTTAATACTTGAAATAGAAGATTTTACACATAATATAGAATATTTTGAGCCTACCAATATAATAAAAAGTAAATATCATATTTTCAATACTTTGATTGAAAGTTTTGAAACAATGAAAAATGATATCATAGATAGGGAAATGGAACTCAAAGATTTAAATGAACATCTCGAAGAAAAAACTCTTCAATTAGAAAAACTTCAAGAAAAATTCAATTCTATAAGATAACCAATGAATAAAGAAAATTATTTTATCAATAAGATTGCCTCTAATAAATTTATTGGTGACGATGGAGCTGTAGTTTTAGAAAAACTTTCAAAAAAAGAATCCTATGTTTATAGCATGGATGCATTTTTTGAAAATGTTCATTTTAAAAGAGATTGGCTTACGCTCGAAGAGATTGCTGCAAAATCTATGTTGGTCAATATAAGTGATGCTATTGTCATGAATGCAAAACCGAAATATGCTCTTCTTAGTGTTGCGATACCAAATGACTTCACAGAAGATGACTTAGATCAACTTGCAAAAGGATTTAAAAAAATAGCAAAAGAATATGGAATTACTATTATTGGTGGTGATACAATTTCCAATATAAAACTTGATATCTCTATTACTATTATCTCGATAACTACATCGCCAATATACAGAATAGGTGCCAAAATAGGTGATTTAGTATGTTACACTGGCGACATAGGAAATTCCAAAGAAGATTTAGAAACGCTTTTAAAAGGGAAACAAATACAAAAAGATTCCAAGTTTTTAAGACCAAAATTAAGTGGAGATTTTTTTTATGATGTTGCTCCATTCATTCATTGTGCTTTAGATATTTCTGATGGATTATTTTTTGAATTAGCAAGATTAAGTAAAGCAAATAAAATTGGTTTTGAATTTAATGAAGGGATTCCAAATGCCATTGGATGCAGTGGAGAAGAATATGAAATACTTTTTTCTTTTCCAAAAAAAAATAAAAAGAAAGTGGAAGCGATAGCTTTAAAACATAATATCAAACTCAATATTTTTGCTAAAGCCATCAAAGGTGAATATACTTGTAAATGCAAAGAACACCACTTTTAAGACAATTTAGTTATTATTAAGTCGTAATTTAATTATTTGAAAGGATTAATAATGTCAATAAAGCAAAATAAATTTCTCTATCCTTTTCTAATCTTGTCATCTCATCTATTGCAAGCATCAAATATAGATATACCGTTAGATTCGCCAATATATCAAGAAGTAGAGAGACTCGAAGTTTTAGGTGAATTAAAAACTCTTATAACTACAACCAAACCATACAATACAACAGAGCTATATAACGCAATAAGTGCTATAACCAATCCAAGATATATAGCAGATAAAAATGCATTATTAAGAGAGATATCCAAATACAAGAAAAATGGGATTGTAGATGTTGATTTAGATCTCACATATGCCAAAAAATCACAAGCAAGTGTAAATCAAAGCGGTAGAACCATAGATGATAATAGTGCATTTTTTAGCAATCAAGATGGTATTAGACTTGATGATGGTATAAATGTTAAAGCAAGCGGTAGATTTCAATACACGCTAGGAGAAAATTTTTCCATACTTACAACACCCATATATGAAAACTCCAACAATCAGCAAGATCTCCAGGTACACGATACATATGCTAGAATGAATATTAGCAATATCAACTTAACTATTGGTAGGGAGGCGCTATGGTTTGGCGTTGGTAAGGGCGGAACCATCTTGCTTAGCAATAATGCAAAACCACTTACGATAGCAAGGATATCCAATATAGAATCATTTGAAATACTTCCTCAAACTACTCCTTGGCTCTCAAATATATTAGGGAAAACGGATGCAGATTTTTTTATAGGTAAGCTAGATAGATATAATAATATTACCAACTTTGATGGTTCAATTTCTAGCGGGTATCCAAAGATATTTGGCTTGCAATTAACATTTAAACCAATGGATAATTTTCAGTGGGGGGTCTATAGAACTGCACTTTTTGGGGGTGGTACAAGAGATGAGGGGGTAAATGTATTTCTTGATGCTTTATGGCCTTCTGGAGATAAAGATAATATAGCATCAAAAGAGCCTGGCGATCAAAAAGGAGGTGCTTTTTTAAAATTAAACATACCAAATACTATTCAACCATTTACTATATATAGTGAAGCTGCTGGTGAAGATGCTGCTGGTATGACACCCTATAAATATAGTTTCTTGATCGGTACAACATTAATCGATATTGCAAAAACTAGAGGTTTAAGTGCCACATATGAGTATTTTAAAACAGATAGTAGTGATGTATGGTACCAACACCATGTTTATCGTGATGGATATACAAATAATGGTATCATCATGGGTCATCCACATGGCGGGCAAGGAGAAAGTCACTATATTAGTATTACACATCAACCAAATATGGATCAAACCATCTCTTTTGCATATTCTTATGATAAATACAGTAATGATCACATCTCAAATAGCTTTACTGCAGCATTGAGAAAAAAAATCAATAATAATTATGAATTAAATACAAAATTTGGACATACAAATCCTAAATTTGACAGTGAAAATTACTATATTAGTATGGGGATTAAGGTATTGTTTTAAAATCGATAAATGGTACCCGTGGGCGGACTCGAACCGCCAAGCCGTGAAGCGGTTGATTTTGAATCAACTGAGTTTACCATTTCTCCACACGGGCATATATAAATAAAAAAAGTTTGCCCTAAATAAGAACAAACTTTTTAAAAATTAAAGAATTATTTTACAGAATCTTTTAAAGATTTTCCAACTTTAAATTTTGCAACTTTAGTTGCAGGAACTTGAACTTCTGCACCAGTTCCAGGAACTCTTGCAGTTCTTGCAGCTCTAGTTGAAACAGAGAATGTTCCAAATCCTATAAAAGATACAGAATCACCTTTTGCAAGTACTTCAGTAATTGTTTCTAAAGTTGCATCAAGAGCAAGTCTAGAGTCTTTTTTTGATAAACCAGTTTTTTCCGCCATAGCATCAATGAATTCAGCTTTATTCATACATAATCCTTTTTATTTAATTGTCAACACTTTATAGTATCAAAGCTTTATGTTTACTTAATTATTAAAAAATAATACCTTTTTCAGAAATTATGCTATAATCTTACTATCATACTCATTCATTTGCGTAAAAACTATAAATCCATAATCAAAGGAAAAGTATTGGAACAAGTACCACATATTCCTGTTTTAATAAGTGAAGTTGTTGATACTTTTAAAGAAATTCAAGATGGTTATGTGGTTGATTGTACTTTAGGGTACGGTGGTCATAGTCTTAGTATCTTACAAAATAATCCAAATATTAAAATGATCTGTAATGATCAAGACAATGAAGCATTGACTTTTTCAAAAAAAAGACTTCACGATTACAATAGTAGAATAGTATTTAATAAATCAAATTTTAGCGAGATTGCAAAAGTTTTTAATGATAAAAAGATTACTGGGATTCTAGCTGATATTGGAGTTTCATCGTTGCAGTTAGATAAACTAGAACGAGGTTTTGGATTTCAAAGTGAAGTTCTTGATATGAGAATGGATGAAAACAATTCACTATCGGCTTTTGATGTTGTAAATGGTTATTCACAACATCAATTGGAATATATTTTAAAAGAATATGGGGAAGTAGCTGAATATAAAAAGGTTGCATCACTCATAGTACGAAATCGTCCTTTTTCAAGTGCAAAAGAACTCTCGTTGATGCTTGAAAAAAATATGCATAAAGGGAAACTTCATCCAGCCACACTACCTTTTCAAGCAATTAGGATCGAAGTAAATAATGAGCTCGGTGTTCTTGATGAATTATTTAAATCACTTGAAAAACAAAAATTAAATGACTGTATAATAGCTATCATTTCATTTCATTCTCTAGAAGATAGAATAGTAAAAAATTATTTTAAAAAATGGTCACAAAGTTGTATTTGTCCTCAAAATACTTTTAGGTGTGAATGTGGAAATAATCATAAAAAAGGAAAGATTATAACCAAAAAACCAATTGTGCCAACAAATGAAGAGATAAAACAAAATCCGAGAAGTAGAAGTTCGAAAATGAGGATATTTAAATTTGATTAAAAGGATAAATAAAGAATTAAACAATAGATTTAATTTAAATAAAGAGACCATATTTACTCAAAAAGGCTCTTTTATTGTGTTGTGTTTGATTTTATGTTTAATTCTTTTTTTATCCATGCCAAAAATTTATTTAAGTAACAACATTTATTATATTAGTAAAAATATCAATCAATTAGATACACATTATATGTCACTAAAAGAAGAAAATAAATTTCTTATTCAACAATTAGAAGATGCAAAATTCAAAAATCAAATTACAGATTCTCTCATCATGCAAAATATTGATGAAAGTGAAGAGCCAATTAAATAAACTTTATATTATTTAACGAATTTTTTTCTTTTTTAGATTTGAAATCTTAATAATAGAAGAACCATTATTTTCTTCAAACTCTTTTTTGTTAAAAACAATAATATCTACCTTATTTTTTACAAATTCAAAAACAAATTTCTTTTTAGTTTCATTTGCGGAAGTTGAATACAGTTTACCAAATTTATTTAAAAAATTATAATGTTCCGAACTATGATTAACTACCCTAAATGATTCTTTATTTGGATAAATAAAAGTTATCAGCTTGCTATTTCTTACTAATCTTTTATGAATATTTGGGATTCTTGTATTATTTTTTAGTGTAGCAAAACTATCAAGAGTTTGAAGGATTTTTTGTGACTGTGATCTTTTCTTTATCTTGGAAAGCTTATTAATATCATTAGATAACAAACCTACAGTTGTATCTGTCTGAACTAGATAGATCTTATTTTTATCCATCTAGTTACCTTAAAATTTCCAAAAATTAGTCTGCTAAAAAATCTTGAATAGATTTTGGATAAAGTGCTGTTTTTGCTTTTTGAGATTTAATAGCCTCAATTGAAGCCATTGCTCCAGCAACAGTCGTAACATAAGGAACATTCATTCTAAGAACAGTTTTTCTTATAATTGCACCATCTTCTTTACTTGATTCTTTCCCATCACTTGTATTGATAGCCATAATAATATCTTTATTCATAAGATTATCTATAATATTTGGTCTTCCTTCACTTACTTTTAAAACTTTCTCACAATTCACACCAGCAGCTGAAATAATATCATATGTCCCACCAGTAGCAATAATACTAAATCCAAGAGCAATTAAGTCGGATGCTATATTTGGTGCAAATGATTTATCTAAATTTGCTAAAGAAACAAATACTTTTCCACCATTGTCTGGAAGGAGATTTTTTGCGGCACATTGTGCTTTTGCAAATGAACTTCCAAAATCACTACTGATCCCCATAACTTCACCAGTTGATTTCATTTCAGGACCAAGGATAAGATCTGCACCACTTAGTTTATTAAAAGGGAAAACCGCTTCTTTTACAGCCACATGCCCTTTTAAAATAGGTTTTAAAATATTTGAGCTTGTTTTGATATCTACAATTTTTTGATTTTTGTCATATACATTTAAAGCATCCCTTAAAGATTCGCCCCACATTACTCGAGTTGCAACTTTAGCCAATGGAATTCCTGTTGCTTTACTTACAAACGGAACAGTTCTTGAAGCTCTTGGATTTACCTCAATAAGATAAATTTTCCCTTGATGAATAGCATATTGAGTATTCATCAATCCTTTAACACCAAGTTCAAGTGCCATAGTTTTTGTTTTTTCTTCCACCTCTTTCAAAATTGCTTCATCTAAACTTATTGGAGGTAAACTACAAGCACTGTCCCCTGAGTGGATTCCAGCTTCTTCAATATGTTGCATGATTCCACCGATATAAACATCTTTCCCATCAGTAATACAATCAACATCAAGTTCAATCGCTCTGTCAAGAAACTTATCAACTAAAACAGGTGCATCGTTTGATACACTCACTGCTTCATCCATATAAAGTTTGAGTTCCGCTTCATTGTATACTATTTTCATCCCTCTTCCACCAAGTACAAATGATGGTCTTACAAGAACTGGGTAACTGATTCTATTTGCAATATCTAATGCTTCGCTGAGTGTTACTGCTGTTCCGTTATCTGGTTGCAAAAGTCCAGCTTTTTCAACAAAAGTAGAAAATTTCTTTCTATCTTCAGCAAGGTCAATAACTTCAGCAGTAGTCCCAATAATTTTCCCACCCATATCATGAATAGCATTTGCCAGTTTTAAAGGAGTTTGCCCACCAAAATGGACAATAATCCCGTCTGGTTTTTCATGTTCAATAACACTTCGTACATGTTCGAAATCAATAGGTTCAAAATAAAGAACATCACTAGTATCATAGTCCGTACTTACTGTTTCAGGATTACAGTTATACATAATAGTTTTGATACCCATTTCAGCTAAAGCAAAAGAAGCATGAACACAACAATAATCAAACTCTATCCCTTGCCCTATTCTATTTGGTCCACCACCAATAATAAGTACTTTTGATCTTCCATCACATACAACCTCTTTTTTAGGCAAAACAGTAATATTTGTACTTGAATAAAGATATGGGGTAAGTGCTTTAAATTCAGCCGCACAAGTATCAACTTCATTGTACTCTAGCTCTATACTAAAAGTTTTTCTTGCACTATAGACTTCATTTTCACTTCCATCAATAAAAGTGCTTATCATTTTGTCACTAAAACCAAAAGTTTTCGCAAGTCGTAATTTTTTTGCATCTTTTAAAATAGAAGCACCACTTGCTTTTATCTCATTTTCCATATCACAAATTTCTCTTAGTTGAGTGAGGAACCAAGGGTCTATTTTTGATAATTCAAAAATATCTTCATTTGTAAGCCCCTCTCTCATCCCTTGCATAAGATATTGCAATCTATCACAATTTGGTCTTCTTATCTCTTTTTTGATAGTTTCCATATCAGCTATAATTGGATTAAAACCATACAATCCAGTTTCCATAGAACACAATGCTTTTTGGATAGATTCTTTAAAAGTTCTACCCATTGCCATAACTTCACCAACTGATTTCATAGATGTCGTAAGGGTGCTATCAGCTTTAGGGAATTTTTCAAATGTAAATCGTGGAATTTTTGTAACGATATAGTCAATAACAGGTTCAAATGATGCAGTTGTTCCTGTGATGTCATTTTCTATCTCATCGAGTGTAAATCCAACCGCAAGGAGAGTTGCCACTTTTGCAATAGGATATCCTGTCGCTTTTGAAGCGAGCGCTGAACTTCTACTTACTCTTGGATTCATCTCAATTACTATCATTCTTCCTGTTTCTGGATTAATAGAAAACTGTACATTTGATCCACCTGTATCAACACCTATCTCTCTTAAAATTGCAAATGATGCATTTCTCATATTTTGGTATTCTTTATCTGTTAAAGTAAGAGCTGGTGCTATTGTGATACTATCTCCTGTATGAACACCCATAGGATCAAAGTTTTCTATACTACACACAATGATACAGTTATCTTTCTTATCTCTGATAACCTCCATCTCATACTCTTTCCAACCAAGCATAGATTCCATAATCTCAATCTCGTTAATTGGACTAGCTTCAATCCCAGCAGCTGCTAAAACCTTAAACTCCTCCATATTATAAGCAACACCACTTCCCCCACCAGCAAGGGTAAAAGAAGCTCGTGAAATTACAGGAAAACCAATCTCTTTTGCTTTCTCCATAGCTTCTTCGACACTATAAGCATTCGCACTTTTAGGTAAATCCATCCCTATTTTTATCATCGCTTCATTAAAAAGGTGTCTATCTTCCCCTTTTTTGATAGCATCTGGATGGGCACCTAAAAATTCTATCCCTTTAAGCATCCCTTTATCATACATACTTGTAGCAACATTGAGAGCTGTTTGCCCTCCCATTGTTGGTAAAATAGCATCTACTTTTTCTATCTCTATAATCTTTGCAATAACATTTTCAGTTATAGGTTCTATATATGTTTTGTCCGCAAACTCTGGGTCCGTCATGATAGTTGCAGGATTTGAATTGATAAGAATAACTCTATATCCCAATTCTTTTAAAGTTTTAACACTTTGAGTACCGCTATAATCAAATTCACAAGCTTGTCCAATCACAATTGGACCAGATCCTATAAGTAAAATTGTTTTTATATCTTCTCTTTTTGGCATTCATTCTCCCTTGACTTTCTAGTTATTAAAATTTTATTTTTAGTTGAAAAAATTTGGATATTATATAAAAAAGATACTTAAAAATAGATACCTTACTCGTTTCTCAATACTTCTAAAACATCTATTTTTGTAGATTTTTTCGCTGGATAATAAGATGATAACAAAACGATTGCAAATGAACCAAAAAGAATTAGAGAAAAATCGATTAAACTTAATTCAATTGGAAGCTTAGATGTTCCGTACACATCAGCAGGAAGTGAAATAATATCAAAATTTCCAAGTAAATAAATTCCAAAAAAACCAAGTAAAATTCCAAAAAATATCCCAGAAACTCCAATAATCATTCCAAGTTTAAAAAAGATTTGTTTTGTTTCATTTGCACTTGCACCCATTGAGAGAAGTAATGCTATCTCTTTTCTTCTACTCATAACAGTCATTAAAAGTGAACTAATAATATTCAGTGATGCGATTAAAATAATAAGCATTAAAACTATAAATAAAGCTTTTTTTTCAAGTTCCATAGCGCTAAAAAAGTTCCCATTTTGTTGCCACCAGCCAATAACTCCAACTTCAAATTCTGGCAATTCTTGCTTAATTTTTTTGATATCATTCATGGGATCAAGTGAATAAATATGTATCCCGTCATAAGAACTCTCATCCCTTTGCAGAAGTGTTTGTAGTGCTTCCAAAGATGTAAACATATAAGCATTATCATATGCCGTAAGTCCTGATCTAAAACTCCCTACATATTGAAATCTTTTCATTTTTGGCATCATACTTACACCATTTGGATTAAGACTGCTAAAAAATATTGTGGCCTTATCTCCTTTATAAAGTCCTAGTTGCTCCTCTATTCCAGCCCCTAAAATTAAATCATATTTATCAAAATTTGGATTATTTTGTAAAGCTTCTTTATAAATCTTATTTATTTTTACCTCTTTTTGTGGATCAACACCAAAAATAAGACCACCCCCCATCATTCCATCTTTTTGAATCATCACTTGAGAACTAAGATAGGGGGAGAAAAACATATCTGGAAATTTATTTTCTAAATGAATAAGTAGTTTTTTATTTACTGAATCATCTAATTTTGGATAGATGCTCAAAGGATAATTCATAGTAAAAAGTTTATCCTCAAACTCTTTTGATACACCATTCATAATAGCCATCGCAACTATCAAAACCATCACACCAATCGCCACTCCAAAAAAAGACAGGAGTGCCGTGATACTGATAAATGGATTTTTATTATCGTATTTTAGATATTTTTTTATTATAAAATTTACAAGATTGTTAGTCATTTATTATTTTAAAAGCCTCTTCCAAATCCAAAGTTCCCTCATAAAAAGCTTTCCCTACGATAACCCCTGCAATATTTCCATTTGCTTTACAGTTTATGATGTCATTTATATCTTTTACTCCACCACTTGCGATTGTTTCAACTCCACTAGCCTTTGCAATTTCTTCAGTAAATTCTACATTTACGCCACAAAGCATTCCGTCTTTGCTTATATCTGTACAAATAATCGCTTCCACTCCAGCATTTGCAAACTCTTTTGCCAAATCTGTAGCTTTCATATTGGAAACTTCAGCCCAACCTTCAACTGCAACCATTCCATTGAGGGCATCAATCCCAACAGCAATAGGATATCTTGAAGCCATATCTTTGACAAACTGAGGATTTTTGACGGCGATTGAGCCTAAAATAAGCCTATCAACACCGAGTTCAAGATACATTTTTATAGTTTCTTCGTCTCGAATTCCGCCACCTAGCTCCATCTTGAGATTACAATTTTCTCTTATTTTTTTAATTTGTTCCAGATTCGCAGGAGTTCCAGCAAATGCACCATTAAGATCAACAATATGAATCCACTTACTTCCAAGCTCCTCGAATCGTTTAGCTACTTGCCAAGGTTCATCACTATAAATTTTCGCACTCTCCATAAGCCCCTTGCTAAGCCTTACAGCTTTCCCATCTTTTAAATCTATCGCTGGTAATATTTCCATTTATCTATTCCTATAACTATTAATTGGGCGAATTGTAGCATTGTTTAAATAAGATTGGAATGAGTTTAAATTTTAAGTTGCATAAAATTCTTAAGAATTCTTATTCCATTGTCATGTGACTTTTCTGGATGCGGTTGTAAACCATAAATATTTTCTTTTTGCACGGCACTTGTAAAGTCATACCCATAATGTGTCGTTCCAATAGTAAAAGCATCATCTGTCACCACGTGATAAGAATGAACAAAATACAAATATGGATTTTCCAATCCATTAAATAATTTATTTGATTTATTTAAAATTTTATTCCATCCCACATGAGGGACTTTATGGTTTGCCATATCCATTTTTGTTTTATCAAAAGCTACAACTTTTCCCTCTATAAGTCCAAGTCCTTCATGATATCCAAACTCTTCACTGCTTTGAAAAAGAAGTTGCATTCCAAGACAAATTCCAATTATTAATTTACCACTTGTTGCATATTCTTTTAGGGCCTCGTCCATTCCAGTTGTTTTTAAATGTTCCATAGCATCACCATATGCACCAACACCAGGAAGTATTATTTTATTATATTTTCGAACTTCATTTGGATCACTTACAATTATTGCTTCCTGATCAATTAAGCTGCATGCATTATAAACAGATGCCAAGTTTCCCATATTATAATCTATTATCGCTACCAAATTTTCCCCTTATCTTATCATGTCATATTTTTATTTTATATCTTCAGATCTTATAAGCAATACACTTATTTTAAAAAAATCTTATCTATAATATGTTTTATTTTTATAAGGATATCATAGAGGAGTTAAAATCTAGCATCACTTAAAGTGAGAGCGAATAATACTTCACATTCATTTTGCTCCAAACATCGTTTTGCTTCAAGGAGCGTTGAACCAGTCGTAACAATATCATCAACCAAGATTACCATTTTTTTCTTTTTTCCAAAGTATTTAAAATTTCTTGGATTATTTTTACGAAATTCTAAACTTTTTCCAGCATATTTGATAATATTTTGTGCTTTAAGAAGATTGTATTTTGGAACTATATTATGTGACTTCAAATGCTTCGTCAAGATTGCAGTATGGGAAAAGTCATGTCTTACATGATCATCCACCCCAATAGCATCAACAATCAAAGGGAATTCAAATTCTTCTCCAAATTTTTTAAAAGCAAGTTTTCCCAAAATATTATAGATTCTATCGCCATAAAATTGATATTTTGCATTTAATAACTCCTTGAGTAGATCATATTCATAAAAACTATGAACAAAAAAATCTTTCGAAAGCTCTCTTTTGTTAAAAACTGGGACAAAATAATCCCTTTGACATTTTCTACAAATTATTTTCAAAGATATTTTTTCACAAATTATGCATCTCATGAGGAATTATATGATAATTCTATATAATATTGAAAGTTTTTACAAAAAAAAGGGGGATTAAATGTTGGTTTCTTTAGATGTTGTAATGAATTATGCATTGCAAATAATAATTGGAATAGTGATTTTTTATGTGGGTCGAAAAATTGCGAGGCTTATGACTGATGTCGTCATTAAAGGACTCAATAAAACACCAAATTTTGACAAAACTTTAGGTAAGTTTTTATCAAGTGTGATTTATGGAATTTTACTTGTAGTTGTAGCATTAGCAGCTTTAAGTCAAATGGGAATCCAAACAACCTCTTTTATAGCTCTTCTTGGTGCCATTGGTTTAGCCATTGGTTTAGCTTTTAAAGATACTCTTTCAAATATAAGTAGTGGGATAATGATTATCCTGTTTCAACCTATTAAAATAGATGAATTTGTCGAGGTTGCTGGAGTTGCAGGAATAGTTGAGGAGATAAATATCTTCCATACTTTTATGAAAACGCCAGACAATAAAATGATAATTTTAGGAAATGCAAGCATCATAAATGGAAACATCATCAACTACTCAAGAAAAGCGACAAGAAGAGTAGATTTAGTATTTAGCATTAGCTATAATGATAATATAAAACTTGCCAAAGAATCTATTCTAGAAATTGCAAATGCAGATGCAAGAGTTTTACAAGAACCAGATGTACCATTTGTAGCAGTAAAAGAGCTTGCTGATAGCTCTATTAATTTAGTAGTGAGAATTTGGGTAAAAAGTGAAGATTATTGGGATGTAAATTTTGACACTATTGAAAATGTGAAACTCAAATTTGATGAAGCAGGTATCACTATTCCATTCCCACAAGTTGAGATGAATACAAAAGGACATTAGTCCTTTTCGTAAAGTCTTGACTGATCTTGCAATTCCACATCCACTAAAAATTTACCAGATATAAATTTTCTCCCTATGAGCATAGGATACTTCATGTCTGCTCTATTTGTAAGAGAAATAATAGTTTTATATTTTTTTCCCATAAATAAAACAGAAAGCTTAACTGATGGTCTTAGTTCAATTTGTCCATTTGAACTTTTTACTTTCTTGAGTCTATAAAGAGGTAAAATCATCCGCTTACCATGATAAGAAGGATGAATCTCATCAAGAAGAGTAAAATGAACATGGGATTCATCATCTATAAAAATATCATCACAATGAAGAGCATTTGAATCAGCTCCAGTATCAACTTTAGCATCAAGATTAAAGAGCTCAAGATCTATAAGCGTAATGAATTCTCTTCTTCCAATAATTCTTTTTTTATTCATTTTTAGATAAAAATACTTTGAATAGATTCATTAGTGTAGATTCTACCGATTGCTTTTGCAGTAATTTCAGCCGCACTTAGGACAGTTACTTTTGGATGAAACTTTTGAGGAATCGTATCAGTTATAACTAGCTCATCTAGACTACTATTTTCTATTCTTTCAAAAGCAGGTCCGCTCAAAACACCGTGTGTACAACATGCCATAACACTTGTCGCACCTCTTGTTTTAAGAGCATCCGCAGCTTTTGTTAAAGTTCCAGCTGTATCAACCATATCATCAAGAATAATTACATCTCTACCTTCAACATCACCAATAATATTCATAACTTCGCTAACATTTGCTTTTTCTCTTTTTTTATCTACAATAACAAGGTCGTATCCAAGTTTTTCAGCATAAGTTCTAGCTCTTGCCACTCCACCAACATCCGGAGATGCAATAATTGGATTAAGAAGATTTTTATTTTTTATATACTCGACAAAAAGTGAAGCACCAACGAGATGATCAACAGGAATATTAAAAAATCCTTGTATTTGTGAAGCATGTAAATCTATCGTAATAACTCTTTTTATCCCTGCCGTCTCAAGCATATCAGCTACAAGTTTTGCACTAATTGGAACTCTTGGAGCTGCTTTTCTATCTTGTCTTGCATATCCAAAATACGGAATAACTGCATTGATAGTCCCTGCACTACTTCTTTTAAGAGCATCTACAATAATAAGAAGCTCCATAAGATTATCATTTGCAGGAGCACAAGTTGGCTGAATAATAAAGACATCCCTACCCCTTACACTTTCAGTGATATTTACATTAATCTCGCCATCACTAAATCTATTTACTTGTACTACTGCTAATTCTTTTCCTAAAAAATCAGCTACTTTTTGTGCAAATTCTGGATTTGCTGTTCCGCTTATTAATTTATATCCATCCATTTTTCTCTCCTAATTTCCTATAACTGTACCGATTCCATCACTTGTAAATATCTCTAAAAGCAATGAATGTTCAACTCTTCCATCTATAATATGAGCCTTTTCAACACCAGCATTTACGGCTTCAAGACAAGCATCAACTTTTGGAATCATCCCTCCATGAATTGTATCATCCGCTTTATAATTTTCAATTTGCTCTTTTGTAAGAGTTGAAAGAAGATTCTTATCTTTATCTAAAACACCTGTGATATCTGTTAAGAATATCACTTTTCTAGCACCCAAACTTGCAGCTATTTTACTGGCTGCTAAATCCGCATTAATATTAAACCCTGGATGATTAATTTCATTTCCGGATGCAATTGGCGCAACAACAGGGATGAATTTTTCCTCCAAAAGATTTTCAATCACACGATTATCGATCATATCAATTTCACCAACAAGCCCATATTTTCCATTATCTTTTGGAACAGCAGTCATAAAATTTCCATCTTTTCCTGTGATTCCTATTGCTTTTGAACCGTGCATATTAAGAAGATTTACAATCTCCTTATTAATATTTCCACAAAGTACCATCTCAACAACTTCCATCACTTGCTCACTAGTTACCCTCATACCATCTACAAATTCACTATTGATTTGTAATTTATCTAAGAGTTCATTGATCTTTTTTCCACCACCGTGAACAATAACAGGTTTGATACCAACAAGATGAAGCAATATCACATCTTGAGCAAATTTATTTTTTAAATCTGGGTTAATTTGAGCAGAACCACCATATTTAATAACAAATATTTGATTTGCATACTGTTTAATATAAGGAAGAGCTTCAAGTAAAAGTTTTGCTTGTGCTATTTTTTCTTTCATTTTTCCATCCAACATTTGATTTTTAAGAACTATTTTTAAAGCATGATTGTATCAAAATCTAATTTAAAGCTTCTAAAATTTCTCCACTTCCTAAAACTTTATCACCTTCATAAAAAACTGCAAATTGTCCGACAGCAACACCAAAAACTGGTTCTTGAAGCTCGATAATTGCAATATCTTTTTCGATTTTTATTTTTGCAACCGTTGGATAGCTTCTATATCTAAGTTTCACTTCTGCTTGAAATTCCACATTACCTATAAACATATTGAGATTAGTCACTACAACTTTTGTGATTTTTAAATCTTCCCTTTTTCCAACTACAATACTATTTGTCTCTTTATTTGTACTTATTACAAAATGTGGGTCATGTGCTCCATGAACATAAAATCCTTTTCTTTTTCCAATTGTATAATGCATATACCCCTTATGATGACCTACAACTTTTCCATTAATATCAAGTGTATTTCCTTGTTCGTCTATATTAGTGTACAATTTTAAAATATCCGTGTAAACAGTATCCACAAAACATATCTCTTGAGATTCTTTTTTTACTGTAAAGTGACTAAATTCAGGTATCTTTGAAGCTATCTCTTTGATTTCATCTTTGGTATATTTGCTCATTGGAAAAAGCATGTTAGGAAGTTTTTCTTTATCCACTTGAGCCAGAAAATAACTTTGATCCTTGGAAATATCATCTGCTGCATAAATAAATTTTCCATCTGTTTTTGCATAATGACCTGTAGCTAGATAATCTCCATTAAGTCTTTTCATTTCTTCCAATAATACCCCAAACTTGATAGTTTTATTGCATTTTACACAAGGATTTGGAGTGATGCCATTAATATAACTTTGGACGAAATATTCGTACACATCCTTTTTAAAATCCTCTGTCAAATCTAAAATATGATATTTAATACCCAAGAAATTGGTAACTTTTTCAATATTTGAGATATTTTCTTCATGATATCCATCATCTCTTTTGTGAAGTTTCATATAAATACCTTCAACTTCATAACCACTTTTTTGAAGCAAATAAGCACTAACACTGCTATCAACACCACCGCTCATACCAATAATTACTTTTTTATTTTTCATTTTTATTCCAATATTTACTTATTTTACATACATCAAGGGGATCAATACACTATCTCTTTCTGACCAATTTTTATGTGGAACTATTAGATTTTTAGTTTTAACAACTAAATTCTTATTATTTTTTTTTATAAAAATTATATCAAGATCAAGTGTTCTTGGAGCATCTTTAAAGCTTCTTTTTCTTCCAAATCTTTTTTCATATCTATTTAAAATCCACAAAAGGTAAGATGGTGGTAGATCTGTTTTAAATTTAATAATCCCATTTATAAAATCATTTTGTTTTAAATAACCAAAAGGTGGATTTTTAAGAAGAGGTGAAGTTTGTTCTAATGATATTTTTAAATCGAATTTAAAAAAATTTATAAGAGCATCAAGTCTTTTAAACACATCTCCTATATTTCCCCCTATTCCAAGATAAATTTCATATTTTTTATGACTTGTTTCCAAATAATTAGCTGGAAAATTTTTTCTAAAATAAAGCGTCAAATCACTATTTCTCATCATATAAATGATTTTTTAACTTACTATAATTTACTATAAATTTCTGAAAGTTTTAAATAGATGATCTCTAGTGAAATATTTTCAGAAGCTTCAAGAACCTCTACCATTACAACATTATCTTCTTTTCCATCCCAATTCTTTTTATAAGTTCCCTCTTTGTAGCCATGATCTTGTCTGAATTTATTAAGACAATTTTTTCCAATATACATTTTTTGTAGATTTGAGAATGATAGTCCAGCAATTTTACATATTTTAAAAAACTGTTCTATAAATATTGCATGAGTAGTATCACTTGCAATCATATTTTCCGTTTGAATTGCCAAAGATATATATGATAGTTTCTCAGATTCTTGAATAAGCATCTTAATATTAACATCTTCAATTTTTACAGACTCATAAATACAATGAGAATGTGTAAGTGCGACCGCTTTTGGAATATTTGTTTCTTGTAAAATATAACTCATTAAAAAATGCCAAATATCTACAAGTTCGATATGAATATTTTCCAAATCAGGATCTGATGATATATTTTTCCAATGTTTCCATGGAGTTGATTCGATAAGTTCTCCAACTTCCATATGGATACATCTTAGCCAATCAATCTCTTTATTAAATTTATTTAATCCAAGCTCCCAATTATCTCCATTTGTTTCATCATTCAATTTTTTTTGAAGCAAAAACATCTCTTTGAGTTTTGATGGAAAAGTTGAAGAATCCTCTAATGACTTAGCTAATAAAAAATGATCTTTTGATATAGATTGCATATTTCTCTCTTTATTTTTCTTTTAATTTTTATTGTTATCCTAGAATAAAGCTGATGGTATCGAATTTTATCTTAAATATCCACACTACATTTAATCGCTTTTGAAAGAGATAAAATATCAACATTTTCCAAGCTAACGCCAGTTGGAACACCTTGCGCAATTTTTGTAAATCTAATATTTAATTCTTTTAATCTCTCTTCTATATATAAAATAAAAGCATCATTTGCGATACTTGGGGTTATGGCAAACAAAATATTTTCTACACTATTTTTATTTATTATTTTTTTTAGCTTATCAAGATTCTCTTCATCAAGATGTTCCAAAACAAAATATCTTCCATCATACTGCTTTGAATCTTCAATATTAAAAATATCCTTTGCCGATTGAACAATACAAAGTTTCCCTTCTACCCTATCATCATCAAGACAAATATCGCAAATCTCATGTTCACTCATTGCATTACATATCGAACATTTAGTTATTGTACTAATCGCATCCTCAATACTATGAGCTAATTTTAATCCACTATATGAATTCTCGTAAACAATATGATATGCAAGCCTTAGTGCTGATTTTTTTCCAATTGATGGTAAATTCTCAAAACTTTCCACAAGGTTATAGAATTTATTAAGGCCTTTTTTTGACACTCTAGTCCTTTGATTGCTAATTTTTAAGATTTATTATAACAAAAAGAAGATAAAATCGCGACTTATTAAAATTTATACAATATATACCGTTATCAAGGAGATTACTATGGAAAATATGTGTTACTACGAAATATTAAAGATTTCAAGAGATGCAGATAAAAGTAGCATTAAAAAAGCATATAGACAGATGGCTATGAAGTATCATCCAGACAAAAATCAAGGGGATAAAGAAGCTGAAGAAAATTTCAAACATGTAAACGAAGCATATCAGGTTTTAAGTGATGATGAAAAAAAAGCACTTTACGATAGATACGGAAAAGCTGGGCTTGAAGGTCATGGTGGAGGAAGAGGTTCTGGCTTTAGTGGCGGATTTGAAGATTTGAGTTCTATTTTTGAGGATATGTTTGGATTTAGTGGAGCTAGCCAAGGAAGAAAGGCTCAAAAACGATATAAATATGCCATAGATAGTGAAACAACTATCACACTTGACTTTAATGAAGCAATATTTGGAACAAAGAAAAACATACAACACAAATATAAAAAAGGATGTGATAGCTGTAAGGGAACAGGAGCTAAAGATGGTAAACTAGCAACTTGTAAAGCTTGTAACGGTCAGGGCCAAGTTCATATGAGACAAGGTTTTATGACATTTGCACAAACTTGTCCAACTTGTCATGGAAGTGGAGAATCGGCTAGTCAAAAATGTCAAAAATGTAATAGCAAAGGATACGAAGAGGTAGATGAAACTTTCGAAGTAAATATCCCAGAAGGTATTAATAATGATAATAGAATTAGAATTAGTGGGAAAGGAAATATCTATCCTGATGGTTCAAGAGGTGATTTGTATCTAAATATTCAAGTAAAAGATGATTCAAACTTTATTCGACATGATGATGATATTTATATAGAAATGCCTATTTTCTTTACACAAATTGCATTAGGAACAACACTAAAAATTCCTGGTATTAGAGGTGAATTGGAACTTATCATACCAAAAGGGACAAAAGATAAAGAACAAATAAAATTTAGAGGCAAAGGTGTTAAAAATGTTAATGGCAGAGGTTATGGTGATTTTATAGTTCAAATAAAAATCCAATATCCATCAGAACTTAACAGTGAACAAACTGAGCTTCTCAATAAATTACAAAATAGTTTTGGACTTGAAAGTCAACCTCATGAAGATATTTTTTGCACGATGTTTAGCAAAGTCAAAAAGTGGTTTGATTAATGAAAATTATTGCAAAACCTATGGGAGACTATGGAACAAATTGTTACATTGTAAGTATTAATGAAAAACAATTAATTATCGATCCAGGTATTGGTGCATTTTCTTGGATCAAAGAAAATGCTAAAAATCCAATAGCAATTCTTAACACACACGGTCACTTTGACCATGTGTGGAGCAATCAAGAGGTCTCAAAATATTTTAACATCCCCATCTATTGCCCAAATGGTGATCTATTTATGCTTTCCAATGATCCATTTTCTCAAGGAACACCAAAAAGTAAAGCAAATTTTGAAGTTCAACCAAATGAAACGATAGAGTTATTAAACGAAAAAATTACTTTCTTTCATTTTCCAGGACACACTCCTGGATGTAGTGCTATTGCAATAAAAGACAATCTTTTTAGTGGTGATTTTATTTTTAAAGGTTCGATAGGAAGAGTTGATTTCCCATTTTCAAATAAAGAAGATATGAAAAAAAGTCTTCATAAGATTCTTAAATTTGAAAAAGATTATATTATTTACCCAGGGCATGGAGAAAAAACTACATTAACACAGGAAAAAAACTCATTAAAATCTTGGCTTAACTACCTCTAGGTTTTGATCTAAAAAAGAATTTTCTTAAGTTCTTTTTCTATTTTTGTTTTTGTAATATCTTGAAGACTCATCTCCATTAAAAGTTGCTTTGTTATTCCATCTGGAATAAATTGATATTTTGCAATCATCCGAATAGCTCTTAAAAATCTCACATTATCATCTTTAAAATTTTCAATACTAACAACTCTTAAAATCTTATTTTGGATATCACTTACACCATTATGATAATCATAAAGTTTTTCTTCGTAAAGATGATACATCAAAGCATTACAACTAAAATCTCTGCGTAAAATTGCTAATTTTGGATTGTTTTCTAACTCCATTTTAAATCCATAATAACCTTCACCTGTTTTTATCTCTCTCCTTGGCAAAGAGATATCAATCCCGTCAAAGTTATAGACAAAAAATTCTTTAGATAAAGGTTTAGCACCAATCTCTTCCATCAATTTACCAAATAACTCTTCACTTAAATCATAAATTTCAATATCAATATCATCACTTTCAATCCCTAGCATTTGATCTCTCAAAAAACCTCCAACAATAAAAATTTTATTTGTAAATGGTAAAAATAATGATTTGATAGAGTTTATTTTATTTTTTTGTATAGCTGTTAACTTGATAGAAAAATCAATTATTTCACACATGTTATATTTTTGTTTATTAGTTGATCTCATTACAATCCTAGAAATATTTATATGAAATTGTATTAGATTAATTATATTTATAAGATAAAAAATATCAATGAGTTTATCTAAAGAAAGAAGTGCAAACTTCATTCTTTTTAGATTGATATTGATTAGATATTTAAAGCGATTATATCGCCCATTTTAGAAGTATTTACAACTTCAATAGCACCAAATGCTGCTAAATCTTTTGTTCTAAATCCATCTTTCATTGCTTTTTTGATTGCATTATCAATTGCATCTGCAGCTTTTTCTTCCCCAAAAGAATATCTAAGCATCATACTTGCACTTGAAATTGTTGCAATTGGATTTGCAATCCCCATACCAGCAATATCAGGAGCTGATCCATGAATAGGCTCATAAACAGCTGTTTTTAGTCCAGTTGAAGCTGATGGTAAAAGACCAATACTACCACTAAGCATTGATGCTTCATCGCTTAAAATATCTCCGAAAATATTTCCAGTTAACATAACATCAAATTGTCTAGGATTTGCAATTAATTGCATCGCTGCATTATCAACATACATATGAGTCAATTCTACATCAGGATATTGAGCCCCTATTCTAATTACAGTATCTCTCCAAAGTTGGCTAACATCAAGAACATTTGCTTTATCAATACTACAAACTTTTTTTCCTCTTTTTAATGCCAATTTAAAAGCAATATGAGCAATTCTTTCAATTTCAGGAACGGTATAAACCATAGTATTCCATCCTTTAAACTCATCTTTACCTTTAGGTTCACCGAAATAAATACCACCAATTAACTCTCTAACAACCATAATATCAACACCTTGAATAACAGATGGTTTTAAACTACTTGCATCCACAAGTTCGTCATAAACCATAGCTGGTCTTAAGTTTGCAAATACTCCCATCTCTTTTCTAAATCTTAAAAGTCCAGATTCAGGTCTAAGTTCTCGTGGAAGATTGTCCCATTTTTGCCCGCCAATCGCACCAAAAAGACATGCATCAGAAGCTAATACTCCATCGACAGTTTCTTGCGGAAGTGGATTTCCAGTTGCATCAATTGCACAACCACCCATTAAATATTCTGTATATGAGAAATTTATATCAAATTTTTTTCCAACGACATTTAGAACTTTTATAGCTTCATCAACTATTTCAGGACCTATTCCGTCACCTTTAATGATTGAGATATTATAATTTGCCATGTGCTTCCTTTTTCGCATAATTCATAAGTCCACCATCTGCTAATAACTCTTGCATAAATGGGGGAATTGAAGTAAATTCGTAACTCTTTTGAGTATCAATATTTTCAATTGTACCCTTATCTAAATCAATAGAAATTAGCTCACCTTCCTTGATCTCTAAGGCACTTGGAAGTTCAAATATAGGAAGACCCATATTAAAAGCATTTCTATAAAAAATTCTAGCAAATGATGGAGCAATAACAGCTGCAATACCAGCTGCTTTCAGTGCTATTGGAGCGTGTTCTCTTGATGAACCACATCCAAAATTTTCTCCAGCAACGATAATATCTCCTGGTTGTACTTTTTTAGCAAAATCTGGATCAGCATCTTCCATAACAAACTTTGCCAAATGATGTGGGTCGCTACTATTAAGATATCTTGCTGCTATTATTAAGTCTGTATCGATATTACTACCAAAGTTCCAAACTTTTCCTGTAATTTTATTCATATTATCAAATCCCTTGTATTCTAAAATTTCGCGGATTATAGCCAAAACTTCATAAAAAAATAATATCAAATTAAACTATAAGAAATTTTCGGTATAATCCACAACTTATTAGAAAAGCAAAAAGGTTAAATTATATGGCAGTAAAAGATATTAACAAATCCATTGAAAAAATTTTCAAAGAAAACAAAGACAATATTTTAACCTACGAAAGTTTAATCAAAATATTTCCAAAGACACCAACGGCATTGATAGTAAAAAAAATCTTAGCTCAAGCGCAATTATTTAATACAACGCTTATTAGCTCGAAAGAATTAGCAAAAAGACTCAATAAAGCAGAAACTAAAAGAAAAAGTGATGCCAAAGAAAAACTAAAAAATACAGCAGATAAAACACATTTTGATCTTTTAAAAGATAAAGAACAACTCGAATGGTCAAGAAGTGATTCACCTGTGAGAATGTACTTAAGGGAGATGGGGAAAGTAAATCTTCTCACAAAAGAGGAAGAGATTGATATTAGTAAACATATGGAACAAGGTGAAGATGCTATTTTAGATGCTATCTGTTCTGTCCCATATCTTATTGATTTTATTTTAGAATACAAAGAGCCACTTGTAAATCGTGAAAGAAAAGTAAAAGAACTTTTTAAAAGTTTTGATGAAGATGAGGAAGAAAGTTCTGAAGAGGACAGTATTAATAGCTTAGATGAACTAGATGAAAATCCACAAGATGAGACAGAAGCAACAGAAGATACTGACGAAGAGAAGAGAAATAAAAAAAACAAAAAACTAGATAAAAGAGCAGAAAAGATACTCGAAGCTTTCAAAGAGCTTGAGAGAGCAAAAAAAGAATGGATGAAATTTACAACAAAAGAAGAGTTCAAAAGTGATGATGAAGTTGATATGATGATTTCTGATCTTGCGATTGCTTTTAGAAAAGGAACGCTCAAAGATGCCTTAATTAATCTTGGGCCGACTAGTAAACTTATCACAGAGATCGTAAAAGCTATGGAAACAGCGCTACAAAGTGATGTTGGATTTGAGAGTGAACTTAAAAGATTGGAATACAAACTACCACTTTTTAACGAAACCTTGCGAGATAATCATCAAAAAGTACTTAAAAATATTTTAAATCTTTCAAAAATTGAGATTACCAATTTAGTTCCAGAAGCAACAATGGTTGGGACATATATGGAGATCAAAAAGTTATTTCAAACACGAGAAGCCAGTAAAGGTGGATTTGATCTTAAAGAGGAAGAATTGAAAGATATTCTGGAGCAAATCAAATTGGGTAAAAAAATAACTGATGAATCCAAAACAAGAATGGCAAAATCAAATTTACGACTTGTTGTGTCTATTGCAAAAAGATACACAAATAGAGGATTACCTTTCCTTGACTTAATTCAAGAGGGAAATATCGGGCTTATGAAAGCTGTTGATAAATTTGAATACAAAAAAGGATACAAATTTTCAACTTATGCTACTTGGTGGATTAGACAAGCTATCTCAAGAGCAATAGCAGATCAAGCAAGGACAATTAGAATTCCAATTCATATGATTGAAACAATCAACAGAATCAATAAAATAATCAGAACTGGTATTCAAGAAAATGGAAAAGAGCCATCTGTTGAAAAAATTGCAAAAGAAGTTGGATTGACTGTAGATAAAGTAAAACAAGTTATTAAAATAACAAAAGAACCAGTTTCTCTTGATGCTCCTATTGGGACTGAAGAGGATGGTAAATTTGGAGACTTCGTAGCAGATGTCAATGCACCTACTCCAATGGACGACATCATGAAAGATGACTTAAAATCTCAAATTGACCAAATTTTAGGACAATTAAATGAAAGAGAACAAGCTGTAATCAGAATGAGATTTGGTCTTTTAGAAGATGAAAGTGATAGAACGCTTGAAGAGATAGGAAATGAACTTAATGTTACTAGAGAAAGAGTAAGACAAATAGAAAGTTCAGCTATCAAAAAACTCAAACACCCAAATGTAGGAAGAAATCTTAAAAACTATGTAGAGAGTTAAATCTCTCAAAGAATCTCTTGAACTCTTCCAACTTCTCCACTTACAAGCCTTACTTTTATCCCATGTGGATGCATTGGTGAGTTTGTAAGGATATTTTGAACCATCCCTTGAGTTAATTTACCACTCTTTTGATCATCTTTTAAAACAATATTTACTTTTAAACCAATTTTTATATTACTTCTTGTTTTTCCGTTCATAACTCAACTCCATCTCAAAATTTATCATAACATTCTAGAGCATATCTATTAAAATATCGCTTATTTTATCATTGTATTACTCTACCCCATAGGATACAAAATCTCATTATGAACCCTATCACAAGCTTTTAGAATCTCATCACTCAAAGTGATATTCATAGCATCAAGAGATGGTTTAAGTTGTTCTTTTTTGGTAGCTCCAATAATAGTAGAAGCTACAAAATCAAATTGTTTTGACCAAGCTATCGCAAGCGTAACAGGATGAATACTAAAATCATTTGCGATTTTAAGATATTTTTGTGTTGATGCTAAAGTTTTATCGTTCATAAATCTTTGGGCCATCAATCTTTGTCGTTGATTTGCTGATTGAATATAATCACTAAAACGACCATTTGTCTCTATGTTTTGATTGTATTTTCCACTAAGTACTCCCCCAGCAAGTGGAGAATATGGCAAAAGTGAAATCTCCTCTTTTCTAGCCATCACTTCCATCTCATCCAAGAATCTTCTATTTAATAAGGAAAAATTATTTTGAATCGACTCAAATCGTGCAAGCTTATGAAATTCACTTACCATCAAAGCTTTTGTTGTTCCATAAGCTGTATCGTTTGAAGTTCCAACATATCTTACTTTTCCACTTTGAATTAACTTATCAAAAGCTTTTAAACTCTCCTCTATTGGCACCACATTGTCAGGCCAATGCATTTGATAGAGATCAAGATAATCAGTGTCAAGTCGTTTTAAACTCCCCTCCACTGCTCGTACAATATGGAAACTATCGATAGCTGTAAGCCCATGTCTTATAGGAGGAACAAACCATCCATTTGCAGCTCCAGCTATTTTTGAGGCCAAAATAATACTATCTCTTGGTTTGGTTTGTAACCATTTACCT
>DYPS01000002.1:74673-88922 GCA_020719775.1 Desulfosporosinus sp.
TATTTTTGAGGCCAAAATAATACTATCTCTTGGTTTGGTTTGTAACCATTTACCTACTATTTCTTCAGTAAGACCAGCAAGTTTTCCACTAGGTGGTACAGGATAAAGTTCAGCAGTATCATAAAAATTAACACCTCTTTCATATGCTTCATCCATAATTGCAAATGCCTCTTTTTCATCTAAACACTGTGTTCCAAATGTCATAGTTCCCATACAAATTGGGCTTACTCGAAGACCGCTTTTTCCAATATATCTATACTTCATAATCACCTCAAAAAATTTATTAATTATACTTTTAAAACTTAAAACTATCGCCATCTATAATAGATAAAAATTGTTTTATTAATATTTTATAAAGAGTATAAATTATTTCTAATCCATAACTACAATAATTCTTTTTTTGCTATAATCAAACTTTAAAAAAATACGAAGGAATTATATGTTTAAACAAGTTTTACCCCTTAGTCTTATCATCTCGTTGAGATTTTTTGGGCTTTTTATAGTGTTGCCTGTTATTTCAGTTTATACACTTAGTTTTCCAGGTGCAACACCTCAATTAGTTGGAATTGTAGTAGGTGGATATGCTATTACTCAGATGATTTTTCAAGTTCCTTTTGGTGCTATGAGTGATATGTTTGGAAGAAAAGGAACTATTATTTTAGGTCTTTTACTTTTTGCTATAGGTTCAGCTTTATGTGCTATTGCTGATGATTTACTTACACTTCTTTTAGGGAGATTTTTACAAGGAGCTGGTGCTATTGGAGCTGTTATTACAGCTATGATTAGCGACCTTGTAAAAGAGGAACAACGACCAAAAGCGATGGCTATAATGGGCGGTATGATAGGAGTGAGTTTTGCTCTTGCTATGGGTATTGGACCAATTATCGCTGGATTTGCTGGTGTTCAGTCTCTTTTTTGGATAACAGTTGTTTTACCTCTTGTGTCTATATATGTCATTATTAAAATGGTTCCAGATGTTCCTACTATAACTCATACTTATCACGGTCATAGTAAAATTAAATTTTTGTTTAAAAATGAGATTATACTAATGAACCTCACAAATTTTTTACAAAAAGGATTTATGACATTTGCATTTATGATTATTCCAATTGTACTGGTTAAAACTTTTAACTGGGAGCTTACTGATCTTTGGAAAGTATATGCACCTGCACTTGTTGCTGGTGTTTTATCAATGGGACCTGCTGCTATGATTGCTGAAAAAAAAGGAAAATTTAAAGAAGTTCTCCTTGTTGGAATCTTTTTCTTTGCTCTTTCTTTTTATTTAATAGGGGAAGCAACAACTGAATTAGCATTTATTATAGGTGTTGTTGTATTCTTTATTGGATTTAATATGCATGAACCAATTATGCAATCACTTACAGTTAGGTATGCAAAAGTTCATGAAAAAGGGACAGTACTTGGTGTTTTTAACTCTTTTGGATATGCAGGAACTTTTATTGGTGGAATGATTGGTGGTAGTTATCTAGTGGAGGTAGATGGAAGTTTTGCGAGTAGTTTATATGATATCTCTATGTTTATTGTTGTTGTCTCTATTGCTTGGTTTATTCTTCTTTTAACTCTTCCAAATCCCACAAAGATGTCGAACAGCTACATTCATATAGAAAATCTAGATGAAAATAAATATGCTATATTAGATACCCTTGCTGGTATTGATGAATGGTATATCAATAACACTGAAAAATTATTGATTGTCAAATACAATAATATGCTTGTTGACGAAGAGACGATAAAAAATACTCTAAAATAAAATTGAGATAAATGATGTTTGAAAAATTTCTAAGGTTTTTTGTTGAAAATTCAAAGATGAATTACACACTTTTTGTGTTGATATTTATTGCTGGTATTTGGTCATATCAAAAGATGCCAAAAGAGGTTTTCCCAAGTTTTGAGCTTGAGATGATCTCTATAAATGGTCATTACACTGGTACAAGTGTTGATATTTTAGACAAAATGGCTGTCAAAACCATAGAAGACAATGTCAAATCACTTAGTGGTGTTGTCAATATCTCTACAGTTATAAATCCCAGTAAATTTGTAGTTATCGTAGAATTTGAAAAAGGGATTAACAGATATGATATGTTAAATAAGGTAAAAGATTCAGTATCTTCAACCCTTTCAAATCTTCCAAAAGATATGGATGAGCCAACTGTTAATCTACAAGATAGGTCAAGAGAGTTGGTGACTTTAGCCCTCACCTCAAAAACAAAAACTACTGATGAATTAAAAACTTTTGCGGATGACTTTAAAAGTAAATTATATAGTATTCGCGGAATTAGTGAAGTAACTATCTTTGGAGATAGTGATAAGTTTTATGAAATTATATTTGATGAAAAAAAACTTGAAGCTTACAATATCAACCAAAGTGAATTTTTTGAAAAACTTACTACTCTATCTTATATCTTCCCTATTGGTCAAATAGAAGATACACAAAAACACTATTATTTATCCACAAATAATGGAGCCAAAACAGAAAATGATTTAAAAAATACCCTTTTAAAATTTCAAAATACGACTATTTATCTTAAAGATGTTGCTTCAATCAAAAAGAAATATGAGGATGCAACAACACTTTATTCATACAACGGGGAGACTACTTTATCCTTAGCTATAAAACAAAATGAAACAGCAAATGCTTTAGAGATATCCAAAGAGATAAAAAATCTCATTGCTAAATTGGAAACAAAAGAGATAACAATCAATACAACAGATGATAACTCAGTTAGGATAATCGATAGACTCAATGTTGTCTCTTCTGATATTGCCTTTGGGATAATTTTGATTGCTATCCTTGTGACACTTCTTATCAATGCTAGGATCTCTTTTATTATCATAATGGGTATCCCAACTTCATTTGTCATAGCAATGATTTGTATGAATTATTTAGGCTACAGCATCAATATTATTTCACTTATTGGTATTTTACTTGCTATTGGAATAGTTGTTGATGATGCAATTATCGTAAGTGAAAATATTCAGCAACACATTGAAAATGGTATGAGTCCTCATGAAGCCTCAATTAGTGGTGCAAAAGAGATGTTTGAGCCTGTACTTATTGCATCTATCTCTATTATATGTGCATTTTTACCTATGTTGATGCTAAGTGGACAAATGGGGGAGATGATGAAACCTATCCCTATTGCCCTTTCTATTTTAGTGTTTGCTTCATTTGTTGAAACATTTTTATTCCTCCCTATCCATGCAGCCCATACTTTAAAAGCAAATACAAAAACTACCTCTTGGGAAAAAGCAAATAAAATTTACAATCATATTATCCACTTTCTTATGAGATGGAGAAAAACATTTGTTATATTCTTTATTATTATCATTCCGTTGTTAACATTTTTTATGATCAAAAGTAGTAAATTTCAAATGTTTCCAGAATTTGATGTCAATAATCTAAAGATCTCGATTAAAGCAAATGAAAATTCAACTTTGGAAGAGACTTTTACCACTTTAAAAAAGCTTGAAAAAGAGCTTCTTGCAAGAAAAGATGAGTTTCACATTAAAAGCATAGATTCTATCGCTGGATATCGAAAAGATGTAGCTAGAAATACAGAAAAAAATTCTTATGTTATGTATATGAGTATAGATTTAACAGATATCAAACCATCTAATTTTATGGATACATATATCAATCCAGCTCTTAGTTTTTATGAAACAAATACCATACCAACAAGAACTTTAAGTTCTATCCAAATATCAAAAAACTTAACTGAATTTATAAAAACAAGTAAAATGAAAGAGAGATATGCTCTTTCTGAAATAACTATTTTAGAGCAAAAAGCTGGACCTATAAAATCAGATATTCAAATAGGATTTATCTCTAATAATCTAAAATTAACAGAAGAAAGTATCAAAAAACTTGAAAATAAACTTATGGCGATAGAAGGTGTTCACTCTTTGCAAAACTCTATAAAATATGGCAATGATGAGATAAAACTAGAGGTGAATGATTATGGGAAAAGCTTAGGACTTAGCGAAAGCTACATTGGTTCATATTTATCAAATCTGTATGGGATAAAAACAAAAGCGACCTCCTTTGATGAAATTCAAATGATAGATATCAAAATCAAAAGTATAAATAAAGATGATTTTGAAACATTTAAAAATACCAAGATACCTTTAGACACCAATAGACAAGTATCATTGTCTGATGTATGTATCTTCCACAATCATAAATCTTTAGAGCAAATTACAAAAGATGGTGGAGATAAAAATTTTTATCTGTATGCAAATGTAAATCCAAAGATTATTACCGCTAGTGAAGTATTAAAATCTTTAGAACCTACAATTGAGGAGATTAAAAAAAATGGAGTTAAAATAGTTTTAAAAGGGGAAGCAGAAAAAAATAAAGAGCTCAAAAATGATATGATGGCTGCTTCTGTTTTAGCTTTATTGTTGATTATGCTCTCTTTGCTTTATATGTTCAATTCTTTTAAAGAGACATTTATCATTATGAGTGTTATCCCTTTTTCATTTTTGGGTATTTTCCTTGGTCATCAAATTATGGGCTTCAATCTCTCTATGCCCTCTTTATTTGGAGCACTTGGACTTGCTGGAGTTGTTATCAATGATGGAATTATTATGATGACATACCTAAGAACAGCAAGATCAAAAGAAGAGATAATGATAGGAGCGACTAGAAGATTTCGACCAATTGTATTAACAACAGTTATGACTATTTTAGGTATGGTTGCATTGATATTTTACCCATCAGGTGAATCTGCTATCTTTCAGCCAATTGCTATCTCTTTAGGATTTGGACTTGCTTGGGGGATAATCCTCAACTTGCTTTATTTACCAGTTATGTATACATTTACAAAAAAGTTGAATTAATTAATAGAGTAAGCCATCGATAAGATTTTTATAATTTTATAATTTTATATTTTTATCAATGGCTGTATAGTTATTTTTTTAAAGTTTAAATTTACCCTTGAGTTGCATAAAAACTATAATTGTTTTGTACTGTACAAAAACAAAAGGGATCATAGAGATAAAATAAGCAACAGAGTATTTTTCAATTATCCCATTTGCCACCAATCCAAAGTTTACAAAAAACATACCAAAAACCATAAAAGCAACACCAGGACAAATAAGTGCAAAACTTGTTGGTGATTTTTCATCCCCTTGAATAAAAGTTTCAAAATAACCAATATCTTTCATAATTTTATATCCAAGAAGACCAAAAATAATTTGTAAAGAAAGGATAAAACTTGTCAATGTAAATAAAGAAGCATTTGCAACTTTTTGGTCAAAGTTGTGATCAAGTCCAAATGAAACACGAATCATAGTGATACCCAAAAGTGTTAAGATCGGTATAATGATCCATAAACTTGGGCTAGCTTCTTTTGACACACCATGCTCAAACATATTTTTAAATCCTATGATAAGTTTGATTATCAAAAGCAAAATAGCAATTGCAGAGAAAAAAATAGCACCAAAAATTCCAATTGCATTTACAGTAACAAGATGACTCATAGCTCCAGGTGCAGCAAATCCAACTGCTATCATAGAAAATGCAAAAATAGAGATCATTTGAGAAAGATTATTGTTTTTTGTAAAATCAAAATCTCCATTTTGTAACAATCTTGAAAAGTATTCCATAAAATATTTGATAGCAAAATACCCAGTAGCAGCAAAACCAAGCAAAGCAAAAGGGAACATAAACTCAATAATTGTCCAAAGACTAGGTACAAAAAGTGCTCCCAAAACAAAAAGGACATTGATAGTCATCGTAAATGTAAGTGGTAATGTCATCAGCATCACTTCTGCATTTGTGCTTTTTAGTATCTGATAAGCTTCTGTTTCTTTAAATGCTTTATATTGTTTCATATTCCACAGTAATAATTTAAAATGCATTATTGAAAATCCAATAATAAAAACAATCGAAAAGGCACTTACAAACGAAAGCCAATCTCCAGCTAAAAGTACAGGATAAACAAAATCAAAAGTTGCCATCGGTACATTTGGATGAGGTACCAAAAACATTAAATAGATAAAAAATGAAACAGCTAATCCTCCTGCACCAAGTGCAGAAAGAAAATAAATGGGTGTGTAGTTCTCTCGAAGCATATATTTTCCTAAAAGTAATTTTTTCGGATTATAGAAAAGTAGTCTTAAACTTGCTCTACAAAAATCTTTTAGTACAAAATGTAGCATAAAATAATAAATATTTTTAAAGATGATCTTTTTTAAAAAAATCTCTTGATAATTTTAGATATCATAACAATCTGTATTTTTAAAAAATGTAACTTAAAAATTTAAAAAACTTTATAGCACAAGGAAAACAAATGCTCAACAAACAAAAAGCAATACAAAATCTCGATGAGATTATCAAAAAAGTAGAATTTGCAAGGCTTCAAGTAAGTCAGCATAAGATAGTGCAAATTGTTGGGGTAAGTAAATACAATACAAGTGATGATGTGGCAAATGTCTATAAAGCTGGTCAAAGAGCTTTTGGTGAAAATAAAGTGCAAGAGTTAAAACAAAAACAAGAAGAACTCGATGAATACCCTATCGCATGGCATTTTATAGGAACTCTACAAAAAAACAAGATCAATAATCTTATTGATTTAAATCCTATTTTAATGCACTCTTTAGATAGTTTAGAATTAGCAGAAGAGTTAGACAAAAAGCTAAAAATCAAAAATAAAACAATGAATTGTCTCCTTCAAATTAATAGTGCTTTTGAAGATACAAAATCTGGAGTTGATCCAAAAGATGCGGTTGAAATATATAAAATAATTCAAGAAAAATATACAAATATCAATCTCAAAGGGGTGATGAGTATCGGGACACATAGTGATAATAAAGAGGATATTATCGAAAGCTTTCGTCTTACAAAAAAGATATTTGATCAATGTGCTGGAGCTGAGATTTGCTCGATGGGGATGAGTGGAGATTTTGAACTTGCTATTTTAAATGGCTCAAATATGATACGAATCGGAAGTGGTCTTTTTAAAATTTAAAAATATCAGGGGACTTAAACTCCCTTTTTTACCCATCTTTGAAATAATCTATCTGGAATTATCTCTTCAATCAACGGTTTTCCATCGATAATATGTTCAACTAGATTTTTTGCTAAATATGGAGATAAAACAAATCCTCTTCCCCCTACTCCATTTAGGATAAAAAGATTTGGATATCTTGAAAATCTAGAGGGATTTACATGTGTCCCATTTTTAAGATATGGAAATTCATTAAGTGTTGCATTGCTATTAATTACCTCGCCAACGATTGGAAAATAATCACTACTGCTCGCTCTAGCACCACCATGCCTAGCTATCACTTCAATATTCTCTAGGTTAGTTATATCGCTTGCTTTTAGTAAAAGCTCTTTCGTATCTTCATCATTTACTTCTCTATTTTCTTCAAATCTATGATGTGTTGCCCCAATAGATAGTTGATTTAAAGTATCTCCAAAAGGTACAGATCTTGATATTGAACACTCTTTATGATAGTTAACAGTTGTGCTATTTGTGGTTGTGATATCTATTCTTTGTCCCCAAATAGCCCTTATGTTTACAAAAGCCTCTTTGATAAGTTTCGTATTTGCTCCAGTTGAAAGAATAAGATTTTTTGTGATTATCTCATCATTTAAAACCCAATAGTTTCCATCATAGATCATTTTAGTCACTTCATAATTCAATTGTTTAGGGGTATCTTTAGAAAGAGTCTCACATATCGAAGAACTATTGACAACCGAACCTATTTTAAATAGATAGCCATTTTCTACTTTTTCAAAAGGAAATTCCATAAATGGAATATAACTTTGAAATTTTTCCTCATCGGTAGAATCTTTCGGGATTCTTATCGTTCCACAATTATCTATAAAATTAGCAGTATGTTGTTTATAAAAATCTATCGAAAAAAGAAGTGCCTTATTGACTAAAGTTTTAAATTTATTTGGTTTCCCAAGAAGTGGAGACAAAAAAGCTCCAGCAGCCCCACTTGCCCCTTTTGAAACTCCATCAAGTTTATCCACAAGGAGAATATTTTCATAATGTTGCCGAAGATGATATGCTACGCTACATCCGCAAATACCACCGCCCACAATCACAAAATCATATATTTTCATACTCATTCACTAAATAGTGATCTCTTTAACGTCTGCTATATTTCTAAATCCTCTATAAACCAATCCGATAAGATTTTTTCTATTTTGCTTGATAGCCTCATTTTCATGATTTACAAATACATTGGCAAAGAATAGATCCAGATTTGGTTTGAGAGCAAACAATGCTTCCAACTCTTCATCATAAGTTTTAAAAGTTCTAGAGATCACTTTATTGTAAGCTTCAAAAAGTTCATATTCATCTTTTTCCTCAAAAAGTGAACTATCAACAATAATATTATCCAAACTCATATCTTTAATAATATTTGCAACTCTTTTAAAAGTAGCACTAAATTCACCAAAATCTTGGCTATTAACTATTGGATTGAGTGCATAGATTTTATGAGAGATCTTTAGTATATCCCCCTCACCACTTGCTAAAACAGCTTTTACAACACTTGGATTGATTTCATTAAAAATTTTAAAAAGTCTATCATTAAAAAATTCTATAACTTTTTTGCAATCAAGATTTGGATAATAGATCGCCAAATCAGAAATCATCTTATATATATTTAAATTATAATTATTTTCTATACAAATTCTGACGATACCTGCGGCTGCCCTTCTTAGAGCAAATGGATCACGACTTCCAGTTGGTATCATACCTACACTAAATAGTGCCAGAAGATTGTCTATTTTATTTGATAAAGCAACTATGCTACTAAAAAGAGTTGATGGTACTTCTGAGTCTTCACCGGTTGGTAGATATTGCTCTTTTAAAGCTATACAAAGTTTCTCATCTTCTTGTGCGATTGAAGCATAGTAATATCCCATCAATCCTTGTAATTCAGTAAATTCATACACCATATCTGTTGTTAAATCAGCTTTGCTAATCATAATCGTTTTTGCTAATAATTCTTTCTCTTCAAGTGTAAAAATATTAGCCAAATAATCCCCTACAACAGCTTCTCTTTCTGATTTATTATACAAACTTCCAAGCCCTTCAACAAAAGTGATACTCTTGAGTCTTTCATTTGATAATCCATTTTTTATATCATTTTTCCAAAAAAACATCGCATCACTCAGTCTCGGTCTTAAGACTTTTTCATTTCCACTTATTATATGGGTAAAATCAGTCGTCCAAGAGTTTGAAACAACAATAAAATTATTTATTAATTTATCTTCCTTATAAACACCAAAATATCTTTGATTTGCCTTCATAGAGTTGATGATAACTTCATCAGGAAGTTCTAAAAATTCAAGATCAAAAGTTCCTAAAAGAGCTGTTGGATACTCTGTTATTGCCACAACTTCTTCCAATAATTCAAGATCTAATTCTACTTTTAGATTATTGGTTTTTTCTATTTGAGCTATTTGATTTAAAATAAGTTCTTTTCTTTCTTCTGGAAATAATATAACCCCTTTTTCCCTTAACATATTAAAATATTCATTGGTATTTTCAAAAGAAAACTTTTCATAACTTACCATTCTGTGAGCAAAACTTGTTTTTGATGATGATACTCCAAAAAGAGTTCCATCAACAAGCTCATCGTCCATAAGGATAGACAATCCTCTTATTGGTCTTATAAAGCTTTCGCTTAAGCTTCCCCATCTCATAGATTTTCCAAAATCAAGTTTTTTGATAAAATTATTTATCATATCATTTAGCAAATCTTTTGAATATTTCCCTTTTTGTTCTTTTTGAAAATAAAGCACTTCCTCTTTCCCATTGTGCTTTGAGGCAATTTGAGAGAGTTCAACACCACATTTTTTAGCAAATCCAAGTGCAGCTCCTGTTGGTTCTCCATCTTTGTATGCTATAGCCAATGGAGCTCCAAACATCTCTACAATCGAATCATCCCCCACAACTTTAAACTCTCTATGCCAAAAAACCAATCTTCTTGGAGTATAGTAAAATTCAAATTCACATAAAAGATTATTTTCTTCTAATATTTCAGCCCACTTTTTTTCTATATTTGGTAGCTCATTTAAAAAAGGTATCGCCGGAAGCTCTTCTGTCGCTATCTCAATAAGTAATGGTTTTCTCATCTTTTGTCATCCTCTTCTTCTGTTGCATTATTTTTCTCTAGTTCTTCAACTCTTTTTGCTTCTCTTTTTAAAGCAGTTTCTTTTCTTTCTCTATTTTTTTCCACCATTTGTCTATTAAATCCAGCAATAATGACAAATAAAATAAAAACAAATAAAATAACTACTATAACATCAACTATCTCTTTCATTGTTGTAATTCCTTTAAAAATTTATTAAAAATCACCCCATCTATTCCGCTGTCGGCGATCATCTCTATCTCATCCTCTTCATCAATAGGTGTCAATACTTTGCTATCAAACATATAATTCTCAGCTATCTTTTGTAGTTTTGTAGAGTTAGTTTTATCGATTAAAATATATCTTGCTTTTAGATTATTTGCAAAAATAGCCTCTTTGATACTAGTTACATCTACCAAATATGCAATATTATTTTCACAACAATAGCTCATAATTTCCAAATCATATCCAAAGAGAAGTGTACTATTTGAGGGTGAATTTCGAATATCCAAAATTGAATCTATAGGATAAAAAAGATCATGCTTGATATATGGATTTCCTATTATAATCATCTTATTTCCCTATTTTGGAAGGCATTCTTTTGAACAAAAATACTTTCCATTGCTTAAAATTGCTTCATCTTTAGATATATACATACCACAACTAGGGCAAGAGATAAGCTCCTCCTCTATCTGTTTTGCTTCATCGTTTGTTTGCTTTTTTTTATTCATAAAAAAGTTATACACCAAATAAGCAACAACAACAAAAATTAAAATTTTAAAAATCATTTGAATCCTTTTATATATAAGTAGTTTCTATATCCATTGGTTGGGATAATTTCAAAAGATATCCCCGAAAGATTTTTGATCTCTTCTTCACAAATACTCCCCTTATAAAAGAGATAAGCACTCTTATTTGTAGAGATATTTGAAGTTAGTTCAAGGAGAAGAGCTGTATTTGTCACTGCTCTTGAGGTGATAAGGTCAAAACTTATCCCTGTTATATTTTCCACCCTTTTTGAGATAACAAAAATATTTTTTAATCCCAAAATATTTTTAGCATAATTTAAAAAAGCAGCTCTTTTTGCCCTTGGTTCGATTAAAGTAGAAGGGATATCTGGATTTGCGATAGCCAAAATAAGCCCTGGATATCCAGCTCCCGTCCCCACATCTGCAATTGATTCAAATTTTTGAAGAAACTTCATAGGATAAAGACTATCAAAGATATTTGCTTCGATTTCAAAATCATTTAAACCAGCAGGTGAGGTAAGATTATGTACCCTTCCCCACTCTTTTAGAAGAGATTTGAATTTTTCACATCTTTCATAAAAGAGATCATCAAACGATAGCCCAATCTCATCAAATTGTTTTTTTAATGTTTCACTTGCCATCTATAACAAATGCCCCATCATCTCTTTTTTTACACTTAAGTAGTTTGCATTCTCTGCTGTTTGTCCCACCATGATTGGGATTCTTAAGATCACCTCTGCTGCAATTTTATTTAGCTTATCTGGATTGTTTGTTAGGAGATTTATTTTTGTTATTCCATAGTGCTTTAAAATAAAATCAACAACCTCATAGCTTCTTTCATCACTTGCAAAACCCAACTGATGATTTGCTTCTACTGTATTAAATCCTTTATCTTGAAGACTATAAGCATTGACTTTATTTAGAAGACCTATATTTCTCCCCTCTTGTCGTAAATAAATTAAAATTCCACCATGTTGGTTGATATACTCAAGGGCAAAGTTTAGTTGTGCTTGACAATCACACTTGATACTTCCAATAGCATCTCCAGTAAGACATTCTGAGTGAATTCTTGCATTGATAACTATTTGATTGGTGCTGAGTTCATTAAAATCTTCACTCATAACTACAAGATGCTCTTTGATCCCCTCTTTAAAAGATTGGATCAAAAAATTTCCATGCTTTGTTGGTAGTTTTGCGATATGTGATATTTCTATTTTCATTTTATAAAATTAACCTTCTGTTTTTAAAAAGAAAGATTGTATCTAACTTTTACTTTGGAAAATATCTAAAGAGTTTTTTCTTTTTTATTGTCTAGATTCAAACTCTAAAAGCTTCCCTTTTTTCGAAAATTCAATGAGATCTTCTGTTGTTTTGATCTCTTCTCCTAGTCTAGCAAGCGATGCTTTCAATACTTCAACTGTACTCAAAGCATCTTCGTAAGCTCGATGATGATTTTCTATCTCTATATTTAGTTGTTCTTTAAGATACTTCAATCCATATCTTTCCGCTTTTATCGTCCTTGCTGCCAAATCAATCGTGCAAAGTTTTCGGTTTAAAAGCTCACCCAAATGATATTTTTTCAAACTATTGCTAATAAAATTAAAATCAAAATCAACACTATGTGCGACAAAAACATCATCCTCAATAAAGATTTTAAACTCCTCCAAAACTGTTTTAAGATTTGGTGCATCTCCAAGCATATTGGGGGTTATCCCTGTGATCTCTTGGACTTTTTGAGGAATCTCTTTGCAATATACCAAAGATTGATACTCCTCTATGATGATTCCATTTTTGAATTTTATAGCGGCAAGCTCGATGATCTGTCCTGTTTTTGGATTGCCACCACTTGTTTCGATATCTACAATACAAAAAACTTGTTCGTTAATGGTATTTTGGGTAGTTTTAAGATAAACGATATCTTCAGATAGATAAATAGGATAGCCATTTGAAAGGAGCAATTCTGTTTCTAATTCAACAGAATCATAAAAAGTATTTTGTGACTTTAAGATATCTTTATACTGTATAAGCTTTATAGGTCTAATCAAAAGTCGCTTCGTTAAAAGGTCACTATAGTGCATTTATCGTTCTTACAAATTCTTGCATCATATCTTTGTCTTTTTTTCCTTTTGAGATCTCAACACCACTACTTATATCAACTGAATAAAAGTTATACCCCTTTAATTCTTTGACATTTTCTTGATTGAGCCCACCTGCTAGGATTATTTTAGAGCAGTCTATATCATCAAACCATTCTAGATTAAGACGAGTTCCCATACCCCCAAAACCTTCCACAAAGGCATCGATAAGTCTAAAAGTATCTTGGTTTTTTAGGATATCCTCTTTTGATTTCGCTCGTACAACTTTGATATATCGGATATCTAGCTTCTCGTAGATAGAGTCATCATCACTGATAATTTGAGCCAAATCTATATTTGATTCGTGTGCTACTTGATTGATAAACTCAGAAGTTTCATTTACAAAAAGTCCAACCGCTTGGATAAAAGGGGGAAGAGCATCGATAATTTTTCTAGCATCACTAGGTGAGATATATCTTGGACTTGGCTTATAAAAAACAAATCCCAAAGCATCTGCACCTGCATAAGCTGCATCGATAGCATCTTCTAGATTGGTTATACCGCAAATTTTAATTTTCATATCGAAGCAACTTAAATTTGTAAGCTTTTGATCGCTTTTTCATAGCTTGCATTTGTAAATACATAATTTCCAGCCACAACCACATCAACTCCAGCTTCTTTTAGAAGACAAATATTTTTATCCCCTACTCCACCATCTACTTCGATTAGGCATTTTGGATTTACTTTTTCGATAAGTTTTTTTAATCTTTTTGCTTTTTCTATCACTGTTGGGATAAATTTTTGTCCACCAAATCCAGGATTTACCGACATCAAAAGTACCATATCAAGATCTTCCAAAAGATACTCTATCGTCTCTACTGGAGTATGAGGATTGAGTACGATAGCAGGGCTTATCCCATAGTCTCTTATTTTTTGGATAAGTCTATGCGGATGCTTCTCCTCTTCTATATGAAATGAGATATATTTTGGTTTTAGTGGTGCAAAAAGATCTACAAAAAATGTATTATTTTCTACCATAAGATGGATATCAAGAGGTTTTGTAGCGACTTTGGCTACAGCATTTACCACAACAGGCCCAATTGTGAGATTTGGAACAAAATGTCCATCCATCACATCCACATGGATCAAATCAGCTCCTCCATCACAAATAGCTCTTATCTCTTCATTTAATCTTCCAAAATCTGCACTTAAAATAGATGGTGCTACTAACATATAATGTATCCTTTGTATAAAAATATTTATTTTATTTTTTTAAAGAGTGTATTTTATCTTTTTAAGCCTTATG
>DYPS01000100.1 GCA_020719775.1 Desulfosporosinus sp.
CAACCCCAACCCCAACCCCAACCCCAACCCCAACCCCAACCCCTTTATTTTTGAATATAAAATATCAGGATTCATTGACTGAATTGTGCTAATTATTTTTAAAATGCAAATTATTATGTCTGCATATTATCTGTTTGTTGTATGTTATATAGGATCGATTATTCTAAGTTATTTATTGCATAAATTATAAATATGGGCAACAGCAAATCCAACACATAGGCCAGTCAATAAGCAACTCAGGTCAATCAGAAGATTAATCACCCCATGTTTTAGCACTACACTTATATTCAAAAATAAGATGTGCTGCAGATAAATCTATTTTCGAAGTCAGATAAGAAAATATAAGAATGGTAACAAAAACTAAAAACTATAACCAACTTCAAAAACAAAGATTTACTCCTCCTGCCCAAATACCATCACTATTAATCAAAAGGTGTATGCGGTAATGCTGGATGCCTACAAGTAATCATCATATAAGTCAGATTTTTTATTAAAATTATTGCTATCTGCTTTCAGACTAAATCTAGGGGAGGAAATTGATGAATAAAAGATTTTAAGAAGAATAACTTTGGAATTTATTATTTAGTCTTGTTAGCTGCGCAAACGATTTTTATAAAATTGATAAAAAAATAGGAGATGTGAGACCTAACAATATTTTTATCAATGAAAAAGGACAAATCAAAATAGCCAACGCATATTCATGGCCCGAAGAAACAACCAATTTTGATAAGACACTATTTTAAAAGTAGCTGACATATATTTCCCCATAAGAAATATCTCTCATCTCAAAAGGAGTCTATTTAAACTAGACCAATTTTGTGCTTTCCTAATCATTTTCAATCGGTCTCACAGTTCTACAAGCAGGCTTATTAGTTGATGCAAAGTAATTGTATATTTTGAATCAAAGAGCATTCGATACTAAGAAATTACACTAATGGCTTAAAAATTGGCTAAGCTTTTAATTTGAAGATGAAGAAACTAACACTAAATACATTTACAGTGACTTACTTAAAAAAATAGTTTATGCTTTATGCCAACCAAAAGCAGAAAATAGAATTAAGAGTTTGAACATCTATTAAATTTTAAAACCCTACTACAATTAGATACTTCGCTTCAAAGCCTTCAATCATTCAAATATTAACTTTTAATTCAATTTAAAACATCATTAAAATTTGATATCATCCTCTTCTAATGAAAAAATTCATAATACCTTCTTGAAATATGCATGCTTATCAACACCCACTAAATAATAACAACTAATCAACAATAATGTATCTGCGAAGAAATCTAAACCCGAACTAAGAATCAATTATGTTCCGCAGGCAGTTAATTATTCAACTTATGCGTAAATACAGCCAAATCATTTATCTACTTAAATGATTAAACCCGAGCAAAGATCAAACAATGTTTCTGTAAACCAAGCCAAACCAGAACTAAGAATCAATTATGTTTCGTAGGCAGTGAATGATCCAGCTCATGCTTAAATAATGCAAAATTATTTGTCTCCCGAAAGGATTAAACCTGACTAAAATAAAATTAGTTCCTCCGAAGAATTATTGAAAAATATTAATCAAAAATTAATAAAATCAAAGAAATAATTTCCAAGTCCTTGATTATTCTTTGAAATGATTAAATTCAAAATATAAACTCTTAAATAAATTTAGAAATATTTTATTTTAATCGTTTTATTATTCTCTTAAAAAAATTATTCTGAACAGAATCATTCATTCAATACAATTAATCCTCTTGAAGTAAGAGTTTTTATGCATATTAGCAATGATTGATCATAAAACAGTACATATGTCTTTATGAGGAACAAAAATGATATCGAAAGAATGTTATGCGACCAATTTTATATAAAAATTCAGTTTTTATTCTTTTGTATTCCCAATTAAATTTATTCTGACATTATCCTTAGCCCAGCTCTAACAAAAACTTAAAAATTATTTATATTTATAGTCTCATCTTGAACTTGATGATCATGATCATATTTTATTAACTACTGATATTAATTTCAATCATTGCACGCAACCATCTTTCTTTAAAATAGAAAAGAGTAAGGAGAAAGAGTGAAATATATAATCAGTAGCAAATATATGACTTTCAATATCAATATTTTTGATAATTTAATTGATAAGAATATAAAGAAATTAATTTATATTATTGAAAGACTAAATTATAAATTTAGAAGTACAATTTGCAACTTATCACTCAAGAAAGGCATTATTAAAAAATGGAAATAAACGTTGTTTTTTTTCATGTTCAAAGAAGAATAAATTCAAAGAGTCTCTAAAATATTTATTTTTAGTTATTTGAATGAACGGAAATAAAATTTATTTGTACTCATTCAAATATTTATACTTATTTATTCAAAACATCCATACAGTAATTGCATACTAAATCCATTTAATTTATTTGTTTGGAAGTAATAAAATCTTAAACTATTACTTTTGTTGATTTTCTTTAGAAATATCGATCTCTTTATTCAAGAGTTGTTCAAAAATAATAATGTTTTTAAATGTTGTTTTTGACAAAAATATTATGGCAGTTTATGATTATTCAATAAAATAAATACATCATTTTGTAAAGCTTTACTATTTTATCAATTTGTCGCTCTTTTAATGAAAATTAAGTCATTGAGAAGGCAAAACATATTTAGTCATTAGTTGTTTAAGTTTGTCATCCTTTTTTAAAAATTAAAAAGTTCAATGATTCCCAAAATAATCAATTACTTCTTTATGGAAGTTCTTTTGATTTTGCAAACTTTCTCCTTTTTAAATAAAGATTTTGTTATTTTTAGAATAATAACTCTCTTTTCATAAACTTCTCAATCCAATAATTCCCCATCTCCATCCACATAGAGATCAACAGCTTTAAAGAACACCATTTTCCTTTGATTTTGACTTCAATGAGGGCTCCTTATAGTTCTTCTTTAATTTTGGTTTTATCGCTTATATTGAGAGTTCAAATGGGATTATTGATCAAAAACGAGAAAGCATCTTTTCAGATAAAACAAACACCTTAATTACTCTTTAATTTATTGTTTTCATCAAATATTACTCCCAATAACCATTGATGACATTCCTTGACAAATCGACTCATGCTAAATGTAGCGCAATCAGTCTCATTCTTTAAAGTAAAAGCCAGCAGAAGTTGCTGTGATCATTAGCTAATTTTTTCATAAAAAAACTTCAGTCCATCTGCTTCGTTTGAAATGGTCCTGAGCCCATTTTCGTTATAAGAAAAAGCAAATTTTGATTAATCGATAAAATCATAAATCCTACTTTGATATATTAATGCCAAAATGAACATTGATAATTTATAATCAATTAAATGAACGGAAAACAAATCGCAGTTCTGCTTACTATCATCAGTGCCGCTGCTATCCTCCTCAACTACGAGTCCACCACCAAGGTCTCTGAGTTTGAGAGCTGGAAAGTCACTCACGGAATCTCATTCGCTTCAGAGTTTGAGAACACCTATAGAGAGAGAATCTTCCTCTAGAATCTCGCTAAGATCAATACACACAACTCAAATCAACAAAGAACTTACGATATGGGAATCAACCAGTTCTCAGCCCACACCCAAGAAGAATTTGCTCAACAATATCTCGGCCTTATTGTCTCCAGCAAACCTCACACTATCGAATCTCTTGAAGATTTCTCAGTCGGAGATGTTGATTGGACCACTCAAGGTGCTGTTACTGGTGTCAAGAATCAAGGATCATGCGGATCATGCTGGGCTTTCTCTGCTACCGGAGGACTTGAAGGCCTTTCAAAGATTGGATTTGGAGAACTTCAAAGTTTCTCTGAGCAACAACTCGTTGACTGCTCAGGTTCATTCGGAAATCAAGCATGCAATGGTGGTCTTATGGATAATGCCTTCAAGTACGTTAAAGCCAACGGTATTGTTTTAGAAAGTGAATATCCCTACAAGGCTGTTAAGCAAACTTGCTCCAAGAATTCTGGTCCCTTCAAAATTTCAGGATTTACTGATATCAAGGACTGCACAGCTCTCGCTAATGCTCTTACTGGAAGACCCATTTCAGTTGCCGTTGATGCTACTAACTGGTCTCCTTATAAAAGTGGAGTTTTCAACAACTGCAAGACCTCCCTCAACCACGGAGTCCTTCTTGTCGGAGTTAATTCAGAAAATGTATGGAAAGTTAAGAACTCATGGGGAACTTCATGGGGAGTTAACGGATACATCAATCTTGCCAAGGGTAATACCTGTGGTATCTGCAACGTTGCTTCATATCCCAACAAATGATTTTATTCAACTTTTATCATTTCTAATTCAAGTAGAAATAAATCAATAAAATGAATTTTTATTTTATCGATTAAAGAAAAATAAAGAAATTGAATAAATTCTTCAAGAATATAATTTATATTATATTTGGTCAATATTTTGAAGACAAAATTAAATTTATCATTTTTAAAGTCAATTTATCAATAATTATTTGTCAACTTTGATTATTTTCTGGCAATTTAGTCGATCAGAGAAGGACCACAAAATATATGATTATTTTGATTCTAATAACTTGCTAATCTTATTTTTTATATATTAAACAAAAAATCACATTTAAAATATCAATTAGGACAAATTAGATTTTGCTAATTAGCATTTTACAAACAACATAAATGAAATAACTTGGAAACTTTTAAACATCAATATTTTTAAATATACTAAGTCAAACTATTATATTTATTAGTTGACTCATAAACCAAATTTTCATGCTATCGAATTGCTTATATCCATAGGACGATTCTCCATTGTTTCTTCAGCAGCATGAAATTGATGGAGAAGTTAAAGTTGAAACACATCAATTAAGCGCCCATCAACATGTTGAGAAAAAAAGTTTGAAACAAAACGGCAGTCAAAAATTAATAAAAGTTCACAGTAGTCACAATTTAGGGGCTCATAAAAACACATAACAAACAATAAAAAGAGATATTAAATCAAGAAACTTTACTTCTTCTGTCCAAAGCTAATTTTTAAGATTATTGCGAAAAGATTCTTAGCTAAGTAGTAAAACATCAGGATCTTCAAACCAATCTTCACTTAAAAAATGTTGTTTCGATTCATGCTCCAAAGTTTGCAACTTCAAACCTTATCCCAGAATAGTTTTTAATTTTGCAGATTCAACTCTAGCTCATCATCAAATAAAAAGCTAATTACATCCATAACTGACAAATCAATAGCCATCAATTATTCAAGAGTAGCAATAATCCAATCCATAATTTATCTCTTAAATATCAAAAAATCCAATCGATTCAAAAGATATTGATGAAATAAAGGAAGATGAAGATATTAAAAGTATATATCAAAACAATGATGATTAGATTGCTGCCTAAACTCATTGGCATCGACCGAAGAGCGCAGTTTCAATGATGAGTTCGCTTAGTGAATGTGATTCTATTGTGATGGAGAGGAGTTTTATGCGTGTTGGTTTGAAAAAATTGATTTGATATTTTATTACTTTATTTTCATTAATTAAAATTCATAAAGCATCTCATAGATCAATTCTAAGTAGTAATTTATTTAAAATTATTCATGAATGAACTATTTATCATGAAACTTGACGAAAATAAATAAAAAATTTAATTTAAACTATCTTCAAAATTTGTATATTGTTCAAAAATAGTTTAATTTGCGAATGCTCAAATTTAATTTTTTAATATTTTTGTATAAAAATTAAATATAAAGAATTCATGCAATTATTTCTTTCTGCATCCCCAAACTACTCTTTAACTTCCATCCTAACTATATATATCTTCAAAATTTCAATTTTTGAATATATTTTATTAATTTTTTATTTGAATCTCCCATCAATGACAACACCTGCCCCTGTCCGCTTCGGATCATCCGAAAATGTTTACGAAGTCAAGTACTCATAAATTCATCAAGCTCTTACGGCCAATCCGGAGTCGTTCCCACTGGCGATTACAGATACACCACCACAGGAAATGGCGTGAATTATGAACAAACCTACCAGCCAACCTACGGAGTTACAACTGGCGAAAATAGAACTACTTATAATACTGGTGCTTTCGGATCAACTGGAATTGCTGGAGCAGTTGGAACTACTGGATATACTGCTACCAATGCTGGATATGTCTCAGGAGGCCCTGTTGTTTCCCCACCAAAAATTACTTTTGGTACCAAGGCTACTGGTGCTTACACAACCACTAATTATGTTCAACCAACAACTTATGTCCAACCAACAAATTATGTTCAACCAACAACTTATGTGCCACCAACTCAAACTTATACAACTACTACAGCAGTTCCCACCACAATCACCACGTATCTTAATATCTTATATAGTACTACATATCAGCAACCACCTAAAGTTTATCAACAAGAAGTTGTTACAAACACTGTTCCTCAGCAAATCAAAGTTGGTACCAAAACTGCCACAGTTACTCAAGATGAAAATTTCCTATGCAGTAAAACTGGATGGATTATTGGTGCTCTTGTTGGTCTTGCTCTTTTGACTCTTGCCCTACTCTATGGATTGGGAGTATTCGGAGGATCTGTTGCCCCTAAAGTTGCTGTTGCCACCCCTAATCTCAACACAAACTCAAATTTGAACACTAACCTAAACACTGGCTCAACTGGCTCAGCTGCTGTCAACACCGGTTCAACCACTATCAACACTGGTTCTACCACTATCACTACTCCTACTCTTAATGGAGGCGTTCAACCTATTGGTACAACCACATCATCAACCACAACTACCACTACTTCCGGATCAACTGGAACTACAGTAGTTCCTGGAACCTATGGTTATAACACAAACACTGGAACTACCTCAGTTAGCACTCTCCCCTCAGTTTCACCAAGCTCAATTGCTCCTATCCCTGTTGCCTATTCAACCATCACAACACCTACCTACACTGTTCCCACTGCCTCATCCACCTACACAGTCCCCACTGCTTCATCCACCTACACTGTCCCCACTGCTTCATCCACCTACACTGTCCCAACTATTACCGCACCCACTTATACCCTCCCCACTGTCACTGCTCCAACCTATACTGCAGGATCAGTCTCATCTCAAGGTATTTCTCCAGTTTCAGTGAACGGTGCAACTGGTACAACCACCACATATACCACCACAACTACCACAACCTCAGGAGCTCAACCCGTAACCGTATGATGGTTTTTAGACATTGGTAATATAAATATTTTTAATTTTAGCCTTTATTATTAATATTCATACAATTTTGAAGATTGAAATTAATGCTAAAAACATAGTAATGGAATAATATCATTTTCAGCATTAACATGATTTTTTTAATGTAACTTCGTTAGTTGCCTTGCTTGAAAGTGATATTGTGTTATAACTAACAGGCTTTTTATCTGTATTAATCTTTTATGAAACAGTTGCAATTTTTTATTATTTTTCTCCTTTTTTTAAGCTAATAAGTTTTTACGATATTTTTCTAAATAGTAAATGAATATTGGTTCCACTTTTAGCAGATACTTAGATATACGGATAACTATTTTTTTAAGCATATTCTTCCAGTTCCTTCTTTGATACTTCTCTTTCGACAATATCTGATTTATTTCCAATCAAAAAGATGAGAGCATCTTGCCCCCTAGACTATCTAACAAAATCCAACCACTTATCGACTCCATCAAGAGAAGATCTCTGACTGACGTCAATTACTATAAGACAAGCATCTGCGTCGCGAACGTATGAGGGAATGAGTGCTCTAAATCTCTCTTGTCCTGCTGTATCCCAGAGCTGAAGACGAAGAGTTTCACCCTATACTTGCATGGTTTTAGTGACAAAGTCAATACCGACTGTCGGCTGAATGAAGTGTCTGATACGTTGGCTGTGAACTAGAAGGAGTCGTGAATGAATCGAGATATGACTGAAGTTTTGCCGAC
>DYPS01000181.1 GCA_020719775.1 Desulfosporosinus sp.
TGTAACAAAACGGTTTACCATTCCGAAATAATCTTTATAAAGTTGAGCAAAAGCATTCTCTTTTTCTCCTTTTAAATCAATTAATGTTTCTGTTTTCATTGTTACAGTTTTATTCAAGAGTATTACTTAAATCACTTCTTTAATTATATCAGTAAAAGCGAAGATTAAAAATATGCAATTTACATATTTAATCTTCGCTTTAAAATTATTTTTAAACTAAGAAATGTCTGTTTCTTATTTCACTTCTCTTTTATAATACGTTATCCCAAAAGGATTTGCTCCCACTGTAATTGCTGTTCCTGTACCGATTGTAGAACCAGTTAAAGGGTAAGTTGAAACTGTAGTTGTTGTTGCTCCTGCATGTGTTACAAACATTTTATTTCCAGCTTCGTTTACAGTTATGTCACGAGGTGATGCAATCAAAGAATTAGTTGGCATTCCAATTTGCATACTTGTTGCTGTATTTATAGAATATAGTTGTCCATTAAGAAAGTTTGAAACAAATAACGTATTTTGATCTGGAGATGGGCTTATTCCAAGTGCTCCTGCAAATGCATTGTTAGAAATCACACTTAAATCATTACCATTTAGTGTATATAATTGTCCACTTCTGCAAGGAACAAATAATTTATTACTAGTTGGTAATTGGTATAAATGTGGATCTTTGCCAACAGTAACCTCTCCTATTTTTGCATAAGTAGAAGTATTATACATATATATTTTATCAGACATTGTAGAATCTGTAAACAAAGACACATACGCTTTTGTTCCATCTTTAGATAAAAACACATCATGTGGATGCTGCATTCCAACATCTATTGTTTGAACAACAGTGTTGGTATTCAAATCAATAACTGAAATAGTATTATCTGTGTCATTGGCTACCCATAGTTGTTTACCTAATCCATCAGCCCACATGTGAAAAACTCCGTTTCCAACTGTAATAGAACTTTCTATAGCTTTGGTTTTTGGATTTACAATGTGTACTTTTTTTCCTGATCTGTCTCCTACATATACTTTGTCTTTTGTTGGCACATAAACAACATACATTGGCATTGATCCCATAATAGGCAACGTTGTAGTAACTTGGTTGGTGTTTGCATCTATAAAACTAACACTTGCTCCACTTCTGTTGGCAACGACCACAACTTCTTCGTAGGTTTTAGTGGCTGGAACTTGATTGGTATTTTCATCGTCTTTGTTACAACTAACAACAAGAATACTCATTAAAATTGCTTTTAAGCCTAAGGTTACTCTTTTTTTCATAAATATTTTATTTGAATAAATTATAATTGACAATAGCATCAATTAATATTTAGTACCAAAAACAAAAAAAAATCACCCAAGTTGGATGATTTTTTTTTAAATATTTTGATAGTAAGCAACATGAAATTAATTGTTTTTACTTTTTTCATCTTGTTCTTTTACTTTTTTAATTTGTTCTACACATTTGTGCTTTTGGT
>DYPS01000182.1 GCA_020719775.1 Desulfosporosinus sp.
CAACGAACTAATGCGGGTTGCAGCCATTTTTTAACAAAATTACATGACAAATGATGGTTTTTTACTTAAATTTTAACATATTTATCCGTTTTTGCTGCAATGTGGGTTAAAACAATAAAACCATGCCCTAATATAATCTTTAATCTACCCAATTACTTATCAATGTCATAATTGTTTTTCATATCTCTAAAAGAATCTTCCCATTTTTTACTATCAGAAAAGTAAATTTTTGATCGATCTAATGATTCTCCAAAAGCTACTATATAATAACAATTGGTTGTGTCAATTATTTGATACCAAATTTCATCAACACTTTCTACTTGGAATACTCCTATCTCATTTAAAGATATTGGTAATTTATTATTTTCAATTCTAAATTTTTCAATTTTTTCTATAATTTGATTACCTTTTTTTGTTAATCGATTGTCTCTATGATTTCTTAAAATTAAGAACCAAAAAAAGAAAAATGCAATAATAGAAATTATAAAATACTTAATAAAATGTCTCATAAGATTTACTATTTATGGGATTCTACCATGTTCAACGCCAATATTTATATTTTGAGGATGGCTAACAGGTCCTTTATCACCGTCAATATAAACTGGTGTTGTTGAGCCATTTGTTCTTGTTGGGACTTCGGGATCTGTTTGAGGTAAATTATTGTAATTAGGAGCTTGGTCTGGTGTAGTTGTTTCTAACGTACTTTCAAAATAATTCTTAATTTGTTCACTTATTGAAAGTTTGCTTTCTGGGTCAAAGTAATTTGCTCCAAAATCAGCCCCAAAATAATCACTTGGTAAGTCTTCATAACTATAAGCTGAATGACTTGCTGCAAATACATCACTTAGTTCTTGTCTATAACCATCTTGTACAGATTCACCAACAGGATTCATGTTTGATTGTTGTATTAGGGGGGGTGTTATACCTTGAACTGCTCTTGTATCTTTTGACATTTCCGAAATTGCATTTTGAGCAGCAATCTTTTGTTGTTTATAATCATAAGCTCTACCAGCATAAAACATGAAATGAGCCATATCAATCCAACCCCCTTTCTTTGTGTAGATATATTTATTTTTATATGTGTTGATTTTTTGTGTGTAAATTGGCATAGGCCTAAATTGAGACCATGACCATTCTGTCTTACCAAAATTTAACATAGCTTTACTTGCCCCTTTTCCTGTTTTTAAACCAGATTTACCTCCCAATGTCGTAAATTCTTTAATAAACCCTAAAATGGTTCCAGCTTGTGGATTAATAGGTTCCATTCCATTCGGATCTGTTAAATTGATAGGATTATTAAACGTATAATTATATGGACTCCAATCTAAATACTTCTCCGCCAAAGGATCCACACTCAGCCACAAACTTCCTTTTGGTTCATAATACCTCGCTCCGTAATAGTAAAACCCAGTCTCAGCGTCTAACTCTTTGCCGTTGTAAAGATAAGGATTATTTT
>DYPS01000183.1 GCA_020719775.1 Desulfosporosinus sp.
TGTGCTGGCATTTCAAGCTATGATGTTTGTTCCTGATAATCCTGAAAAGACTATGCTTATATTTAGACAAAGTTTGGTTATGATTGCAATCAAAAGATATTACAAACCAAACAAACCAAGGGTTTCATCCCCAAGAGTCTCTAAAAAACCTGTAAATAAATGGTCTATTGCAAAAAGGAGCAAAACCCTATGTGCTTAAGTCAACAGCATTGAGGGTTGGGGTGAGGGCTTGAAAACGGGAAACCTTTGCCTTGAGTCAACAGCATTGCCTGGCAAGGGGAGGAATTTGCTCCCATCCTTTACAAGGAGGGGCCGGGGGAGGTGATTATTAATTCACACTTGCTTTCTTCTTTGTGGCTTTACTTTTTTAGGCATTCATATATTAGTTTAAACTTAAACGGAAATATTAATTTTATACCAATACTCCCTGGTAAAATTATGAAGAATTACTCTATTTTAATCCCTCTATAATCTTTTGCGCCAGTTTCTTTTCAATATCAATATGCTTTTGCTGGTCATTATTTCCCCTTCCAAGGCCTATCATAATATTAAACATTATGCCCTTGTCTTTCAAAAGCACATGAAGTCCGGCGCCAAGCTTTAAACCGCTTCCTCCATAATAGGCAGAATCACCTAAACCTTCAATTGTTTTTACACCATCTATGAACTGTTTATTATTTTCAAATTGCTTATTAACTTTCATTGCCTTAGCATCATCATCTGAAGAAATTGATAACTGAACAAAAAACATATCAGTATCACTAAGACTCCAGTAACAAATCTTTTGTCCCAGGGGGTTAACCGGTTTTGTGTCATGTTTTGTGATATTTGCCTGCTTATCTGGAAAAAAAGCCTGAATATCGCTAGTTTTAATGAGTTCACAAGGGTCATAAGACTTGCATTTAACTTCAGATGGCAAATAAAAAAATGCTAAAATAGCTGTGATGATTGTCAAAAATATTATTTTTTTCATATTTGTCCTGAAAAAAGCGGATAACAGAATATCTATTATCCGCTTTTTTACCTTTTTAAAGGTTTTTTTATTGTTTTAGGGAAGGGCCAAAATCATAAGATTTTATATAATAATCTTATTTCTCTATTTTGTTACTGTGATTCTGCAAAATGAAACATTGTTTTTTTCATCATCTTCAGCAACGTTATTTCCCGCATCAATTACAGCTCCAAGAAAATACATGCCAGGCTTTGTATCATTAGGAATAGTATTTGAACCATTTAATTTTACATTTACCAAACCGCTTCCTGGGAAGGATATATGTTCTCTTCCGCCAAGGAGAAGCACACCATCAGCGTACACAGGCGAATAAGCTGCATAAGGCGCCGGAGCAGGATATGATGGTTTTGAAGTAAGTATAATATCTACCGCAACACTATTAACCGGACCAGGGATAGCGCTTTTTCCTGAGACAACGAAACTATTCTTAA
>DYPS01000184.1 GCA_020719775.1 Desulfosporosinus sp.
GGCAGAATGCTTGAATTACCACTGAAACCCTTATTGCATATAGCCTTTGTTACCACACGTTTTTCTTTCAATTAAGTATATTTTTCAACTTTTCAATTAGTATTTTCTTTCTATCAACGATAAAGTTATCGAAGTTTTCCAAAGAATAATTAACCTTAGGAATCAAATGACTTTCAATAAATCTGTCCTTGTCTTTACTTTTTGTTTGTTCAGTTATCCAAGTGTCCAATGGTTTGGCATTTTTTGACATATTTTCATTTGAATCAAGCATTTGAAGGTTTAGTATTGAATTGTAAACCGTCCACCCGAATTTGTCTTTATGCTCTTGTTTTAGTTTGTCATAAGTTGATGCCGGATGCAAATGGTCTTGATGAAAGTTGTTGTTTTTATAATCCATATCAGGATAAAGCATTGCCAATATTGGAAAACTATATCTCGAATCTTTTTGAGTGAGTAACAACTCTTCAATGAAGTCGTCTCCAACGTCAGTAAGTTTTTTAATTTCCGTATTAATTTCTTTAACTGGGAAATCATTTAATGGTTTAATCAATTCGGTTTCAATGTCATTTGTAAATGCCCGTCTCGCTTGCGTTAATACAGCATCTCCCTGACCGCCAAAAGTTTTTCTCAAAAGAATCGAAAACAGCCAACGACGAATAGACTCTCTTTCGGTTTCATAACATTTCTTAGTTGCAAAATCTTCATATATGTCTCGGTGATATAGATAATATAAAATTGGAAGTGTTGCATTGTAAGATGTTAAAGTGTAATCTGTCAACCCGTAAGATTTTGCAAGGTCAAACAAACTAAGAATTGAATTTCTAATTTTCTCCCAATTCTCTTCAATTTTCACAATAAATCCATTATTGAAACTTGTAATCATCGAACGAACGTCCTTGTGATATAAAAACAGAAATGCCTTTAATACGTAGTCTTTGCTTATATTAAAGCCTTTGCTTCCAATATTATCAACTAAATTGTAAATTTCATTTCTTGCATCTTTTTCTTTCCAATTCGCAACTGCGATAGACATTAAAATATCAGAAAAACTAAGATATGTGCCACCTGAATTTATTCGAACAAAAATATTAACAGCCTTGTCAGGCTTTTGGTCGTCTTCTTCATAGTAGTTAATAATCAGGTCTGTATGCACGACTTTATCTAGTCGTTTGAGCATTTTTTTTGATTCTTTGTCTAATTCCTGTTCTTCTGCAAAATCATCTAAATCATAATTTTCGTCCTGATGCAATGATAGTATTCGACCAACTCTGAACCATTTATTGTTTTCATTGTCTGAAAACAAATCTTTTTCTTTTGATGTTGCTTTGTCTATGAAAGAGAAAATAAATTCTCGGTCGCTTTCTTCTTCAGAATATGTTTTACTGATACCTTAAATCCGCAAGTCTAAAAAAAAAGTTTCGTACAACACAATTTACACAAAA
>DYPS01000017.1 GCA_020719775.1 Desulfosporosinus sp.
AACCCCAACCCCAACCCCAACCCCAACCCCAACCCCAACCCCAAAGAAAATAATAATAATGTTCAATCTACTATACTACACTAAAAATATTATTAAAGATAATTCGTTCAAAGTTACTATATAAAAATTTGTGCATTTTATTTATATAAAAAAATTATGTTTGATATTCAAGCCTTAAAGTTTTTTACATTTTAATTTCCTTTTTATTTAATCGAATGAGGTTTTTTTTTATTAATAAAAAACCTTTTTAACTTCTTACTTACTTATATATATTAAGCTGAATTATTTGTTATGTTATGTTATGTATATGTAAAATTCATTATATCGCATAATATAAGTTGTTTAAATATATATATTATCACTCTATACTTGAAATAACCAGTTTTTATCAAGCATGCTCAGTCTTTAGAACAACTCCGATAATAAAAAGTATCTTAGGGATAAGATTAACGGAAAAACCTACTGCAAAGGTAGTTTTATAATAATTTAAGGGAAGCTATTAGGTACTGGAGGATTCGCAAAATGCTATTAAGCTATTGATCAGGATGATACCAGGCTTTATGCTGCCAAAGTTATTCCAAAAAAATCAATAAACTAAAAACGACAGAGATATAAACTGCTGATATAGATAAAAATTCATAAAGAACTTAAGCATAAACACATAGTGTAATTCATTGAGGCCTTTGAAGATAAATAAAACATTTACATTCTGTTAGAGTATTGCAGAAATTATACATTAAAAGATTTAGTAAAAAGAAGAAAAAGACTTACTGAGCATTAAACCAGAGTATATGTCGGGCAGGTTGTGAAAGCTTTAATTTATATTCATCAACATGGAGTAATTCATAGAGATCTGAAGTTAGGTACAATTTATTTTATACAGGAAACATTTTAATAAATGATCAAATGGAAGCAAAAATATGTGATTTCGGATTATCAACAAGAATAAAAAATTAAGGATAAGTAAAAAAAACAATCTGCGGGACACCAAATTATATTGCACCATAGATTTTATAATAAAATGGCCACTCATATGAAGTAGATATTTGGTCTATCGGTGTAATAATGTTCACTTTATTATTTGGGAAACCTCCATTTGAAGATAACACTGTTGAGCAGACCTATTAAAATATTAAAAATAATCGATATGTGTTTCCAGCTAATATCCCTTGTAGTCTCGCCTCAAAAGATCTGATTAATCGAATTTTGGTCATGGATCCTTCAAAAAGATTAGGCCTTCAATAGATTTTAGAACATTAATTTATGATAGTCCCTTAAGGAGTTCCTTATAATTTGCCAGTTTCTTCACTTGCAGTTCCTCCTTTATCTTTGGAAACAATTCCAACCAGGCTGAATTTAAATGATATGAATTTGTAGATTTCTGATTAAATAGAAGGAGATTAACATAGTGGTCAAATGACCTAGAGACTTAAATAAAGTACATCATTATAAGTTACGAAAAATAATCAAAAAAAATAGGCGTTTCAGCTACCATTCATTGCAGTTCAATAGATTTTCAAGCACAAAGGTTGTTATGGGTATCTCCTTACAAATGGAATTGTTGGAATGTTGGTCAAATAAGCAAAATTGAACCTAATTTTATAGTTCGGCCAATAAAACTATTACGTTATTCAATAGAGCAAAAAACCACAAAAACATCCAATTCCTTCATAAACATAACAAACTGAGTAAATATAGCGCTTACTTCATTTCAAGGCATACTATAATGATAAATACTCCTTATTTAAGTTGGAATAAATGAACAAAAGAACTCCTTAGTCATAAAACTAAAAAATGATTTCAATGAGCAGAGGACTGAATATAACTGAAAACTAAATTGTTACAAGACTTTCAAACGCAGTTATTCAGCTTCATTTTCCAGACTTGACATCTTTATCAATAAACCGAAATGACTAAAGAGGAATCTACTTAATTGACAAAAAGGGTAAAAAATCATAGATAAACTACAATTAGTGCAAAAGCAATAAACTAAAGACAAAGATTCGTCGATTCAGCAATCTGATTCAAAAGTTAAGCTGCAACTAATAATAATAATAAGAGGAATAGCAAGGAGAATAGTAATAAGAATAATACAGCGTTTAATAAAACGAGTGAGCAATCCAATCTAATGAATTTTCTTTATTATTGCTCATTTATGTCATAAAGCTTAGCGATATGATTTTAATAATCGTTTCCTTGATAAAAGCATAAATATTTTCATAATAAATAATTATAGAATTTGAAGTATGGTATGTTATGTTATGGTTTGGTGTTATTTAGCTTATGTATTTTTGAAGTTTCCTAAATAGGAAAACATATAATCATTTATTTTTGTGTTTAAATTTGTTATAATATCGTGTTTGTTATAATAATCTTGGCTACTTATAATCTATATCTGCTCCAAAAATCACTTCAATCGGTTCCAAATCACTTCAATCTTTTTTAAACTATTCATTATATCCGCTCTTTTTCTAATTTGATTCTTTGTAATTTTTTAATTCATAGTATCCAGTCTGTCATCAGTTTTGACATTCACGCATGGAGAACTTGACTAATCTTATCGATACCAAATTGCATGTGGAAAAGATGTGCAGCAAGAGGATCAAATAGTCTACTCAACCCCTGACCTCTCAGTCCTCTACTCAACCTTTAGCCAAATACGACATCAATATGCAGATGAAGGAATACAAGTCTGAACAGTTCCGAGCTTTAACAAACTTTTAGTGGACCTCAAAAAACACTTATACACAGAAATAACTGGTCGTGAGAGAGAGTGCATTCAAATGGGTCTTGACCAAATGTCAAGATGCTTTTCAGCTAAGACACAAAACTTTGGAACTGACTATGAAACTTTTTGATGTTTATGAAAACAAAATATCTGCAGATTGTGCAGGCAGGGACTCCAAGAATGTTTTGCCAGAAAAAACTTTGTTGATTTTGGATTTACTCACTATTTTGTATATGACAGCTAAGTATGAAGAAATTTACCCTCCAGCTTTATCATAGTTTGTAATGATGGTTAATGAAGATTTTGTAAACTCAGACATAATACAGAATTAAATGAAGATTCTTTTTACATTATAGACTCTCAATTATACAACAGTTTCAGATTTTTATAAACACATAAATGATAAAAATATGCCTTATTGGGCTTATTATTGCTACGTAGGTTATGATCTTTCAGCTTCCAGTAGATAAATTGCCGCCGACATCTCAACTTTTATTACGCAATTAAAAAAAAGTGGGGATGGAGAACTTAAAGGATGTATTGAAGGATTAATTCAAAACGAGAGCATGTGCCAGATTTTCCAGCAAATGTTCAAATCTTTCAGATAAAAGCAAAAAGTGTAGTCAATTCAAGCTCCCCTACGAACAAAAAAAGGTTTTTGGAGAATATGACTACTTAAACTATGCATAAACTTGCAAAGCTCCGGATCAAACTGATCATGGCAGCCTTCATGTTTTGTTATTCATACAATCAAATCAAATCTATTATAAACTACTTTATTTATTTTTCTTATAAATTAAATTATCCTCTATGTGTCAATTAATATTCTTCATTCTTTCTCCTTATATTTATTCTTATATTTATAGTTAATTTTTATAGAATGAAAATATTATAAAAACTTCGAATATCATTTTATAAGTAAGCTCATCTTCATCTCTTTTATAAGATTTATTATTTTATGTATGTAGCTATCTTTGGATTACGGTTTATTTAGTCGATTGGGATAAATGTTAATATGTATTCAGTTGCTGCTATTTTTTGCTATAAGTTTTGGTAAAACTTGAACCACCCCACTAATAAAAATGTGAAATTTATTATACACATGGTCAGCATTACTGCAAAAACTGCAGTATCTCCTCCATTTATCAATGTGTAAACTCCATCTCTATATGCTAAAGTTAGCTTTCTCCAATGAGATTTGAGAAGGTATTGAATGTTTCGTTCAGTAATAAGTTTCTCATAAGATAGAATATCATCCGTTTAGGTTGAATTGACGGAGCCATCAGAGGCATAGGAAATTAGACTGTTATACTTTGATGTTACCATACTCATATATTGCGAAACTATGACATTGAGACCAAAACTTTCCCCAAAAACAGTCTGACATTGCGCCGTACTAATTCCAGACTGCGCACACAGATCATTATACTGAAGATTATTGAAACTATCCAAATAAATCGAATCAAAGACAGTCCCGATAAGATAAAATTGGACTGGCAAACCAGAGTAGATACTATTCAATGTGTTATACTCTTTTGATATACTTGCTAAACTTGAATTCACAGGTTTTTATTTGAAAGGAATTGTTGGATCTAAGGCATATGAGTTCTAAATTTAATATAAAACATACCATCATATTTATAACTAAAGAAAATTGCTTCTATAGCTTAAAAACCTTTCTGGCAGTTGCAATAGAAAATTATAAAGTTGAGCTTCCTGAATTATAGAAGAAGAGAACAAATATGTGGAAGAATAAAAGAAGTAAGAGGAAACCGAGTGTCGCAATCATGAAATTGTTTGTTGTCTTTTATTATCCCATCACTGTTCTTTTTTTTTGCTTTGGTCGCTTTTTTTATTATTCGTTTAGGCCTGCATCCGACCCTTATGAAGCCATAGAGACAGCTTCCATATCTTACTGATTTTACGATGATAGTCTTTGAATAAACCTTTCGCATTCCTTTTGGATCGAAGTACAAGCTTTTCTAGGAATTTAAAAAAACACTTATAAAATTTATGCTTTTTTTTTAATAACTAATCGAAGGAACACATTTTTTATAATTAATGCTACAACGAAAATTCCAATTGCTAAGCTGAGAAATATAACATGAGCATTTCTCATGCCACTTATATTATTATCAAAAGCAGTTTTAGCAAGTAAAATTTAATTATGCACTTTTTCTAAGATGTTGTTAACTGTGTTATAATTCACAAAAAATGCGTCAGAGTTAGATTGATCCAAAATGGTTGGATACAATAATAGACTATTCGCTTACGAAGTAAGTTTGTTTAATGCGAATCCAAGCATCATTGTTTAGTTGGTTCCGTCACTATAATGCAGCAAAGTGCTTTATCCATGGGGATATTTGGTCAGATATGTGCCATATAGGTTAATTTAAGCCGTCAAAAGATTGAGCTAATCAGTCGTCCTAAGATATTTTGAAAAATAAACGGCATACATTTTCATGTACAGAATCTACGAGGATAGTTAGTTTATTTGCCTTATTTTTTCACAAGAACTCATCATATTTTCATATAAATTCATGGAGATGACGTACTGAATAATGTAGAGCAAGCTTGAGGAAAATAGGATCAAAAATGTCAAGATCTTCAAAATTGAGATATTTTTATTACTTGTTTCTTTTTAAAGTATACTGCTTAGTTAGATTGGCCTTATGTTTCCTTGCCCTTACATATCTTAAATTTATTTTTATACCTCTCCAATATCAAATTCTGATTCTTCTGTGATGTTAAAAACTTCTCTGATGCCTTTCTTTTAAAGTCTTTTTGTTTTTATATCCTCGCCATATACTTTTTGCTTTCTTTGTTCAATGACATTCTACTATTTAATTGGATTTCTTGAAAAATATTTGCTCACTGAACTTAAACAGCTCTTCGCCATTTAGTCTGCGTTTTATACGACTCCACCTTTGAATTTTAGTTGCATTTACAGTGACTCTTACATTTAGCCGATATCACTTTGACTTTATTAGGGAGATCTTTTATTAACTACTTGATAGACGAAGTTAAAATTACTTCCTGAATGCCTTGTTTATTTAATGTTGCTTAAAGCTAAATCTTTTTGATTATTTGATAAGATAGTTCTTTGGAACTTCAGTATTAAGCCAATGCTACCAGTTATTGTAATACTAATGTCATCTACTGATATATTAAAAAGAGTGATTTATGTGTGATATTGTCCTTGATCTATCTCATAGGTCCGAGTCACTTCAATTTCACAAGATTATTTCTAATCGACCATTCTTTGTTTAAGGTCCGAAAAATTTGGGATTATTTATGTTATTAGCATCTTCTTTTTTAGATTTACTTTACCATATAATTATGGATATATTCCTAGCATAGCAGAGCTGACTTCACTTATCTGATCATTTAAATCAAGAACCAAAAAGGCACTTTATTTGACCCATAAGTCTCTTTTAATACTGGCATATACTTCCGAAGATTGAGAAAGCATATTTTTTACCGGCTTAATCATGATAGAGAATGGAAACAGATAACCGTCCTTTGACTTACCCCACACAACTCTCTCTTTGTTCATCATTTTTGATTTATTTGTTTGCTGATAATTCTATAAAATTCTATCATGATAGTTTGCTATCAGTTTTGGCATAATGTCATTTACTTTTCTATTGACAAGTTATCCTTTATTATATCCAAATATTTTTTATGCTGCTAAGTTTACTTGGTACATCACTCCTGGATTTTTACCATCAAATTCTAAAAAGATTATGCCATTTTATTAAACTCCAACGTTACTGTTTCCTTCAGCATCGACTTAAACCTCTTATCTATTCTTCAATTATTGTTAAATTTTTTTTGCTTATTATAATATTTTTAAACCTTTTTCTTTATCATTGAACATTTTTATTAAGTACCGGGCATACAGATGGTACGATTAAATATTTTTTAGTTTTTGAATTATTTTCCATTAGTTATCGACCCCAATTTTCAAAGGGAATAGCACATTGGCTAGATCATATAATTTTTTAAGGTTACACTTTGGATCTGCTAAAAAGTACCAAAATTCTGCGAGCATGCTGACACTAACCTCAATATTATGTCTGAATTCTGATATTTCATTATCTTTATTAGCTTTACTACTATTTTAGTTATCAATAAAGAGTTATTCAATCTTTTTCTTAAGATAATACAATGCAAATTTTTAGTTTGAATTCACTTAATGATTGTGCGAAAATTTATTATACAATAAGAGCCCTTTTTGCCTGTTTTGAAAAACATCTAACTCATAATTAACAATTTAAATAGATAAAGGGAGGAGGTTTGGATGACGATCTTTTTTTCTTTCCGCATGGTAAAGACCGAAGCTATAGCATTATTGAATTGTTTTTAATAGTCTTTTTTGCTCTATATGATCATCATTTCTAACAACTTTTGTATCTTTAAGTTATGCTAAAGGACATTCTGGATGATCACAAAACTAATGATGTTTTTTAATTAAGTTCCAAAGTGTTTTAAAAATTGGATCGTTGACTTTTTGTTATGACTTTTTGACAATATTTAGGATATGTTTTAGTTGACTTAGCATTAAATACAGATGCTCCATTTTTTTAATCTCATGCTTTTTTTATAAGAATAAACTTTTCCAAGCTTACTTTCTATCTACTCCAAAAGAGCTCACAAGAGCATATATCAGCATACAGGGAAAGCTATAGCCCCATAAATACCAAAATAGATTATTTGTATTTCCAACATAAGAAGCAGTCATAGTTGAAAAAACATTCAAATATGGTAGAACATATGCAATTACTGACGTCCAGGCTATAAAAGTGTAAACCAAAATCCATAAATTATTGATCAAAGGATTACAGTAGTTATTATTGCTTGAATAAAACAGGTACAAGGTAATCGTAAAAATGACTGCAAACTTCCTTTGACTATCTAATGATTAAAAAATAGAACTATTCGTAATGAAGCCGATGATTACCTTGTATGCAAAGTCAAAAATTGCTATATTTCCACTTGTCATCGAAAGGTAATTGTAATTATCATAAAATGGATAATAGTAGTAGCTTCTGAGCAAGATTATAAAGCTGTATACAACTATCAGAAGAATGCTACCAGCTTGATACTTACTTTATCCTTGGCACCAAGCAGATCCATTAAAGCATTGCATAGTGCATTCTACATATATTAGTCCTATGGCTTCCATAAATAGCAGACTATATCCGTATAAATTGCTGAAACTTTTGAAGATAAAACTAGTAGCTATTAGAACTATGGCCAAACTTAACAGAACAATTTATATTAAAAAGACTGAAAAGTATGGAATTTGAAGCGATTATAGATAATTCGGATTTATCTGAATGTTAATATATTTGTACAAGTTAGTAAAGTTTTGCGGAGTATAATCCGAGTGAGATAAATATTATCGGAATGAAGAGCACAGGCCATGAGTTGAAATTCTTGACTTCGTTAAATTGCAGCTAGAAGATGTAAGGGTCTTTGTTTTTATCCGTTTTCTACATCTAAATTTAAATATTCGTTGATTATTATAGATTATCGATTATGAATTATAGATAAATTAGTATAAGTGCAGTAAAAGCAAATTAACGTAAACTATAATGCTAATAAACTTACTTATGAAGTCTTCATAGATATATCTTTGATTTTTTTATATGATTCTAAAATTGTAATAATAGTTTGCGACAGATTTGGAGTATTTGACAGCCAATAATTTTTGTTAACTTTTATTTTAATTGATTTGACAAGAATTTATTAATTTTTATTGATTAATTTTTGTATAAATAAAAAGAACTAAAATCTAAACTAAAATTAAATACATTTCTACGCTTTATATAAAAAATATGGAACTACGACCGTACGAGGCTTATACAGAATAGGACTTAGAGATATTTAGAAGAGAAGCCGCATATAATACTACAAATATAAAACAAATAGATCAATAAAAACATAGTTTTTCTAATAATAAATAAGCATTTTAAAATTAGAAAGGAGCCAAAAATATAGGAATGAAGCTACTTCGACATTTAGATGCTAATTAATATATCCAGAATGATCCCAATAATAATTGTAATAGAACTTAGACAGTTCATAATAATAGAGATAGTTCCCGCAATAACAAGGCTCGGAATCAGAGCCCATCAAAAAAATACTTGAAGGTATATTCGAAGCTAAATAGCAATAAAAAAGAGTAAGTAGAATAATCAAAAAATAAGAGTGGTTAACTAAAAACTAAAAGAATGTTGTAAAATGATTCCAATATGAAATATGAGATTATTCCTGAAAATAATAAGTAAATTTTTGAAGAAACTGCTAAAATAAGGATAAAAGCCATTTTCAATGATTAAAATAATACTTTTACGAATAGGTATATCTAAACTGTGAGTACTAGCAACACTAAAAATACTATAAAGCAATTTATAGAGGAAAATTAAATGGCTTAAAAAGAAATGGCTTAAAATACTAAAAAAAGATTTAAACAAAATAATTAAAATTTATTAAGCTAAAACTTTAATCATAAATAAAATCGTAATGTCAGCTAGTTTTTGTTAGAAGCTGAGGAAACGCCTATTAATAAATAGTTAAAAAATACTTAGGCTTAAATTATCAAAAATAATCCTCATATTTAAACTTTTTAAAAAGAAGCTTATTCTTATTCCAAAAGATTTTAGAAAAATCTAACAAACTTGGAAGAAGGGGTTAAATAATTGTCATTCAGAATTAGAGGCCTATAAGTTAGTGAACTTGAAATATAATCATAAAAAATACATAAAGTTGCCTCTAGCAGCATAATAAACACAAAGTAAACACAAACTCATGAAAACACTCAGTTTTTAACAAACCTTCAATAATAGAGTCAACCTTAAATACCTAAAAGCATCAAATAAAAATATTAGCCCTAATTTTAAAGCATAAAATAAGGATATTTAAATGATTCTGCAAATTCTTTCTAGATCGTTTAGGAGTTTAGCTAACGTTAATTTTCATATATAGGCCGATAAGAAGAAGCTATCGAGTAATTGTAAAAAAATGAGTTTTTAATGTAAAATTATAATAAAAAAATTATAAAGCAATAGTCCTCTCAAAAATAACCAGTTTTAAGCTTTAGTAACTTTTTATCAAACCAAAATAATTATCAAGAACAATTTGAAACTGAGATGATTGGCTCTTTAGAAGTAAGGGAACCAAAAATTAAGGCTAAGGAATCAAAAGATGCGAACATAAATATTTACAAAAATGTCCTTTAGAAAGAGAAAAAGAACTAAACGATCCATTAAGAGAGCATTAAATAAAAACAAAAATATTCGACAATGCCATAAAAAAATAGTCCATAAAAAAAGTAAAATGGAAAATTGAACTATTAACTATACAAAATTAGCAAGTCCAAACATTTCTCAATGCAAAAACAGGCCATTCCCAACAAAAACTTATAAAACAGGAAGTTCATAAAATACAAAGTGACTTATTAAAGAAAGCTTATAGATATTTGATTTTATTCAGAGTTAATAGTTATAGTTTAAATTGAATAAGATAAATAAATAAATTTTGATTAAGCTAATAAGTCGTATGAATATAAAGTGAATCTATATCATTTCAAATTCAAATTCAATTTCAAATTGCTCATAAGTTTAGTTTGAATTCAATTTGAATGGTTGGCCATTAGGCTATAGAATTCCTAAATGTTGACCTTTCCATCTCCACTTTTATTGGCGACTTGGATCATTGATTAAATGTCCTTATCTTAAATCCATATGCCGTATTCATTAGCAATATGTCTAAGACGTTAAGCAGTGATATGGCCGTTTCTTTAATGGTCATATAAGTTGAATAATCTGTCCATGTCCAGCTTTGAATCTTGTTATGTAACTTTTGAAGTCATCATAAACAAAAATTGTTCAAAGTCTATTTTCTAATCACCTTCATAAGGCCCAAATTTATTCAATACGCATTGTAAGGTGTAGTGGAGATGATCCTCTTTTGCTCTTTCACCTAAATCTAAAAGCTCATCTCTTATTTCTAAAGCATCAATGAGGCCAGTTTATTTATCTGCAAACAAATCAAAGAATTATCTCACCTCTTGAACTTCAGCAAGAGATACACCAGGTTTGGCATAATCCATGGGGTCGAAGTTGTTCGTTGAGGTCTTAGAGGCTTTTGACTTTGTGCTCATTAAGTAATTAATTTTTATTTTATTGTAAATAATTAAAAGAATTAAAGAATTAAATAGCTAATTTAAAATTAAATCTAAAAATTAAAAAAGCTTTATTTAATAAAATAATATAAGTTAAGGGTAGTGAATATCAGTTTGTTTTTTGCTAAATTTTCTGATCAGAGAATGTTTTTAGATGAAAATAGATAGTGTCTTTAGGCTTTTCATTACATTTCATTTCATGAACTTGAAAAATTGTTTCATTTGCATTATTTTTTACTTGCTAGGATTTTTCTCTTTAAGTTTTTGTCTTTATATATAGACTTAAAGTTATTTTTATGGATTTTTGAAAGGCCTACCTCGCTTTCTCTTAAGCGCCAAACTTTATATAGTCTTACGGTGTTAAAAACTATTCTCTTATTTCTTCTTTTCATATAAAAGGCTCTATATTTACTTCTTTTAAAATTTGATCTGCCGATGCCCTATAAATAAATTTTAGTTTTGTTTGTTTGTATTTGTAAGCTATTTTATAGATTAATTGCCAGAAATTTACAAGTTCTCTTCGTATTAAATTGAGTATTCTGGTATTAGAGGTCTTTATTATATTGATTCTGAATTTTGTTGTTATTGGCTTTACTATTTTTACTACTCATTTAGACTTAGCTTGGGTATTTATAATTAAGAGTCGTTTTTTATCGAAGATTCTTATAGTTAAGAATCATCTTATTCTATCCGCGAAGAATGGCAATTTTAATTTTTCTTTTACATTTTTTCCTGTTTTTTTTTTTTTTTACTTTTATGTTAAATGTAGCCTTACATATTGAATTAGCTTCTTTCTTTATCATTCATTGCAGAAAAAAAGTTTGTCAAAGTATCGATTGATATGTTCATGTTTCCAACAACAGTCTTTAGATTCTTCAAATCTTTCGAATTTTATTTAGTTTTTCGTTAAATTTCAGGTTTTAATTTTGGTGCATCATCATCATCTCCGAATTAGCTTGAATGTTTTTTCATTACTTTAACTTTATTTTACTCTTCTTATTGTTTGATTGCTTGTGAAATTTTTATTTCCTACTAAATATTGAAAGAGTAGATTCTATTTTGTTTACTAGAGACTTTTGATATGTTCTAGCTTTAAAGACTATTTGATTATTTTTAAGAAACTTAGGAAAATAACGCTTTCTTATTTTATAGTATTTCTGATCTTGCATTTTTAATTGTTGTTGCTGGATCGTTTTTATCTACTTTTATTTGTTAAATTTGAATATTTTTGTTTTATTTTTCTGGAATTTTAGACTTGGGTTAACTTAATTTTTATTTTACTTCTAACATTTTGGCCATTAGCTACTATGTTCTTAGATTTTTATTGAAATCTTCTTGAGTACGTGCTCTTTTCCCAACACGAGTTTTTTTTAAAGAAATATTTGATATTTACATATTTTTTTGTTAAGATTTGTATTTTTCAACGCTTGCATCTAAATTTCTTCTTATTCTTTGACTTTTTCTTCTTTCTTCTTAATTTGGAACATTTCTTTTTTTACGTTTTCGAGTTTTTTTTTAGAGATGATTTGCTTGTTACTTCTCTAAATCATTTTTAATATCTGTAATTGATCTGAAAGGATTTGATCTTTTTGTTTTAAACTATTCTTACTGATACTTTTATTTATTAGACTCTAATATTGAATCTTAATTGAGGTGTGTTCTAGCACCAATTTATATAACTCCATTTGTCATTGTTACTTTCTTTGCTTTATTGTACTATATGTAATCATATAATCTTTTTAGGGTTTTGAATTATTTTTGAAGCTATTAAGGAAAGTATTTTTTTGTAAAGACTTGACTTTGAACATTTTTTTTTGTGGAATTTGGAATTTAGCTTTCAACTGATATGTTTAGACTTTAGGGTCGCTGCTTGTAGAGGAATGTTATTTTATTATTTGATATTTTAAACCAAAATCCCTCCTAAGCATGCATATTTTAATCTGCTGAGCTTTCTTCTTATTAAGAAGATGATATTATTTCGATTATTTAGCGATATTTTTTCGGTTTTTTTGAAGGAGGGTGGAATTTCTGCTATGTGAAAGTCTTAAACATCTAGCTGAACTCTTAGAGTTTTTTTAAGTCCTCCTTCAGAGCGCGATCATCTGAGTCTTCACTAACAGACATATACGACGACGATTCACTTAATGGAGCCTATTTTTAGCACTTTTGATTTTCTGAGTAACTTTAATTTGATTACAAGAATAGAGATTTTTTGGGCATTTTAAAATAGTATATTTTAATCCTCTGTATTCTGATAATTCTGACAAGACGAACAAAAAAATACTTCATTTCTATAAGCATGACAACAATATCCAAATAATAATTATATTGTTCATATATTGTTGGCAATCTTCTAATTGACCTATTTAATTGTTAAAGTAAGTTATTTTCGCCATTCTATCTAATGAATCATGATGCTATGATATGTTACTTTACGTTATGTTACGTAACGTTACGTTACGTTATCTATATATCGAAGAAATATTAATATTTAGTATAGCTTATTTAGAATATATTTATCAAAAATTGTGTATTTACATTAATAAATTAATAAGCAAAGTTAAATAGTTTAAATTTTTACACGTCAAATAATAATCTGTATATGACCAAAAATAAACCCTTTCTTTAAGTCGTTCTCGCATTCTGTCTCCTCATTATCTTTGCGGAGGCTATCCTCGATAGAACCTATTATGATGTTTTAGGTAAGGCATTCAATAAATTTTAGAAATACCCGTCAGCGCCAATCAATAATAAATCAGATAGGCATTTCGATTCATGTCCAAAAAGTATCACCCGGATAGAAACCCGTAATCCAGAGAGAGATTCGGATAAATCAATGTTGGTACAAATTAATTTATATAAGCCTATGAAGTTTTATACAATGCATAAAAAAAATATCTCTACGATAGAGTCGGAAAATAAAAACTAAATGACCCAAACGTCCACCATTAAATGCATGTTGATTCCATGAAAGGGCCATAGCTAGAAATGAAAGTTTTCCTCTAACTTAAGGATTTCTATTTAGGAAAATAATTGAATGTTATGGTCGAAAAACAAGTGGCTTGTCCTCATTGTAAAGGTACTGGAGCATAAAATCCGTACGATGTTGTAGTTTGTGGATAATGCCAAGGAAAGGGAAGAACAACCAGGAGAGTAGATCTTGGAGGAGGATATTATAATATGTTCACACAGACATGTCCAAGATGCCAAGGAAAAGGAAAGGTTATTGGAAGGAAATGCCATATCTGTAAATCTCAAAAAATCATTCCTGGAATTTAGGAATTCGCCTTGAAGATTAAACCAGGAACTCAAAGCAACTCATAACTTAAATACACCAATATGGGAGACTAGCGAATGATTGGAGCCCCAAGTGATATAGTCTTTGAGCTAATATAAATAAAACACAAATACTTAGAAAGAAGATCAGAGCACCTATTTACCTAGATTTATATAAGCCTCTAATAAGTAAGAATTTAATAAAATTTAGGCAATTTTAGGATTTACTAAAAAAATAGTTCATTTAGATGGCCACGAAGTCTTAATAAGTCGATAATAAATTACTCAACCAGGAAACGTGATGATAATGTAAGATGAAGGAATGCCAATATAGAACGGTAGTGGCAAAGGAAACATGTACGTGACAATCAGAGTGATAATTCCAGATTTTAGTGACTAATAACTCTAAACTTTGTAGGATTTCTTCTCAAAGCGAAAAAACTGAGCTGAAACCAAAATATAAAAATGATTAAACAGACTTATTTCAAAATAAAATAAAACAATTACGCACTTTCTTAGATCAAATCCCTAATAATATCCATATTCATAGCTAAAAATCATTGTTTCTTAGAGTTATATATAATTGAAAAGAAATGAATAATGAGATAATGAAAAAACTTATTATATAACAAACAATCAAATGTCATATAAATTGTATAATTATAATATTTTAAAGGATCAAATTAAGATGAAGGCAATCGAACAGATATCAATTTTAGTTGTCTTTGCGTTCATGATATTAGAAACTTTTGCGATAAATTATCCGGGAGATCCAGGCTGTGATCCGCGTTGTGCAGATAGCAATTGTGATGTACTTTCTTCGTATTAGTCCTGTGTAACTGGGTGCAAGATATATCCGGTTGAAACTAATAATTATTTATGGGTTGGCACGACGACATGTGCTTCGTATTGTCCTGGGGGATAATACACAAACTCTTCTGATTTAAAGTGCTACACATGTGATGGAAATTGTTCAACATGTAATGGCCCTGCAAACACTGAATGCTTAAGTTGTGCAACTACTTCTTATCAAAAAAATACAACAAGTTGCTATAATATGCCACCACACTCATATGGATACAATCCATGTCCAGATCCTTACTACGCTCTGCAAATAACAATGAAATGTGTAGCATGTCCAATAGGGTGCGCATCTTGCAACATTTATCTATCCCAGTTCATGCCAGGAACGTACAATACAGACTATAACATGGGTAATACAAACTGCACACAGGATGTCTTATGTGGATACACTTTGAAATGCTACTCTTGCACAAGTGGATATTTTCTATAATCTGGGATGTGTTATACAAATACATGTAGAAAATATCAGTTGTATACGAATACTGCAGGTGGTTTTAATCCTGCAAATTGCAATTGCATGGCCAACTATTATATGACCGGAGTAACATGTAGTCGATGCGATTTTACTTGTAAAACTTGTGGACCTTCAAACACTACTTGTTTAACATGTCCTGATGGCTCTGTTTAGGCTGGAGGAGTCTGCAATTATAATTCAACGGTTTAGATAATCATAACTTGGGATACTGATATTAGCATCGGTTCTGGTTGGACTTCAAACTATGTTCAAACATCAACATGTGGAAGCTATCAATGGATATTCGGAAGCTATTGGGGCTATAACATTGCATCATTAACAAACTTATTCCCCGCAGCAGTATTAACGATCACTTCATCAGCATTTAATTATCAACAACATTATGCAATAAAATTTAGAGCAAGGTTCTTATTCATAGATCAATGGACGAATCAAATAAGTTTAATTTTTAGATAAGGAGGACTAGATCGATACGCTTATAATTTCGGATTGGGTACACTTGTCGGCGAATATCTTTGTGGATTGAACTATGACGACTATATAAACATCATTTAGTTTAACTTTCCTCATACTTCTGCCAATCTTAACTTGATTATTCAGGCCAGTCAGAGCGGATATGCCTGGGGAATCAGATAGATTCAGATTATGCAGCTTGTTTGTGATACTAGTTGTAATACATGTGATGGGCCTTCTAGCAGTGACTGCCTAGGATGCTTTGCAGCTAATAATTAAGTTTTGGTGAATGGAATATGTGAATGCGATATTTACAATGGTTATTATAGAAATCTTGATGGCACATGTCATCAAACGTGTGATGCTACCCACTTTCTAGATAACACTACTTTTTCTTGTGTAAATGCATGTGTTTATCCACTTCAATTTCTATTATTGAATCCTGTTTCTGGACTTCTTTAATGCACGTAGGACTGTCCAGTAAATTATTTTAAAAGATGGTCTAATCTGACATGTACAAATCAATGCTTTGATAGCGCACAAGCCGATATTACTCTAAATCAATTCAAGTATAACGGTTCTGATAGGTCTTGCTATAACATATGCCCAACAGGAATGTACGGAGATCCATAATCTAAAAGTTGTGTCAATTAATGCCCTTCAACTTCAAGTGTTAGTCCTTATCAAACTTACGGATATTTTTCTTTAGGCCATTTTTGTTACACTGCTTGTAGCTCTACCACTTATGCGTTCCCAGGCACACGATAATGTTTATCCTCATGTCCTGCAGGTTATTATTCTAATACTAAAAATGTAGGAAATGGAGTATAAAAACTTTGCTAACAAATCTGCTCAATTACTTTAGGGGGAAGTAAGCATTATGGCGATAACTCTACAATGACCTGTGTGAATGTCTGTCCTTTAAATACCTATGCTGATGCAGCAACTAACCTATGCTTAAAGATTTGCAATAGTACATCTTATCGACAAAATTTAACTATATCAATGGTAATTACTGGGACATGCCAACTATATTGTGACATTGCTGCTAGTCCAGATAACTTGTTTGGTGATAATTTTACCCATAACTGTGTCAAGTCTTCTCTTTGCTTGAATGGAACTTATGGAGATAGAACTTCCACATACTGTTAATCGTTTTGTACAGTTTCAGGCTATTATGCCGATAATACAACAAAAACATGCTAAACTACATGTACATCTGGATTTAAGCAAAATCAAACTCGAATGTGTGTAAAAACATGTCCAAATCAAAACAACGCTGTTCAATCTTAGTACGGAGATCCTGTTGGAAGATATTGTATTCCAGCATGTCTAGGAAGTTACTATTCAGATAATCAAACCAATAGAGAATGTGTCTTGACATGTGCAGCAACACCAGTTTCAACTTTTGGATTAAATAATCAATGCGTCTATAATTGTTCAGCAACAACCTGGGCAGATCCATTCAGCACTAATCGAATTTGCACAACAAGTTGTACCAACAATGGAGTTACAAAAAGCTATGGCTATAATGATACCAGAATGTGTGTCCTACAATGTCCAGACACATATTTTGGTCAAATAATTGGAGGTATTCCAATTTGTGTATATGTCTGTCAAAACGGCTGGTATGGTAATCCCGATACAAATCTTTGTGTCCAGTATTGCCCCCAACCGTATTATGGTGATCCAACTGGAAACAGAACTTGCGTCCTTGACTGCTAAACTGATGGATATTTTTCTTTAAATGCTTCAATTGCATAGCCAGATGGAACTACTCTTCTAAACAGAACATGCACACAAACTTGTACTTTTGGCTGGGCAGATAACTTTACGCGAACATGCGCTATTGTTTCGTCTGGATGCAGTAAAAACCTATATGCTCACTAAACAAGTCATTTATGCGTCATTAACACTGCATGCACTGGCTTTGCTGACTCAATCACAAGATATTGTGTTAGCTTGCCAACTCATTGTTATATGAACGCAGCTGTGATATATTTTGGTGACGATAGCTCAAAAAATTGTGTGTTAATTTGCCCCATTGGCCAAGATTACTTCGGAGATAATACAACATCTGAATGTAAAAGTTCATGCTCAAACAGCTAATTGAAAGATTTCCAAAATAACAGAAGATGCGTAACCGCTAATAATTGCTCAAGATATCCAATCTTACTATTTGGAGATGTGGCCGCTCATACATGTGTAACAGCCCTGAATTGCACTCCAGGAACCTATGGAGATAACAATACATTTTTATGCGAAAGCGATTGCACGGGCCCAACTTTGCTCTATGCAGATCCTGTCAACAACTAATGTGTTGACTTGTGCTAGCTTGGATATTATGCTTTGAATACATCTGTTAATATTGGTGTATGCAGTCAAAGGTGCCCAGTTCCTCAATATGCTGACAATCTAACAGTTCAATGCACAACTCAATGCTCAAATGATACTTATGGAGTAAACTATACTGATCCAGTCACCAGTTAATACTATGGAGTCTGTTAATCTGAATGTCCTTTTAATCAATATGCAAGAGATGCTGATAATCTATGTGTATACAATTGTGGACCAGATTTGTGGGGCGAGAAAGTAAGTAGAAAATGCCTAACATCACCTTTTCAATGTCCTACAGGATACTACGCAGATAACACTACTCATATGTGTGTAATACCTACAAGCTGTTCAGTGAATTCAGGCACACCTTTTGTGGCAGATAATCAAACAAAATATTGTGTTAGCGGATGCTATAATAACATTACTAATTGGGCTGATCTTGATAAAAAACTTTGTGTTGTTATGTGTCCTCGTAATAAGTTTGGAGATAATTCAAGTCTTCAATGTTTGGATGATTGCCAAGGAACAAACTAATATGCAGACTCTCAACTTCAAGTTTGTGTGAGCGTTTGTTCTGAATATCCTATTGCGACTTTTGGTTATAGCACAACAAACACAAATAGTCAGACAATTTATCTCTGTATATAAGCAAGATACTGCCCTCCAAATACATGGGCTCAAAGTGTTTATAACAGATTATGTGTTTCTGTATGTCCAGATCCACGGGCTAATTCGGCTTATCCACAAATGTACTCAGATAATACGACAAAATTATGCGTGCTTAAATGCCCAAATTATTATTACGGTAACATTTTAGATAATGCTAATTATGGAACATGTGTCGCTATATGCCCCACATATACAAACGGATCATTAAAATTCTCAGATAATTATACAAAGACCTGTGTTGGAGTCTGTCCTTCGAGTCAAGGAACTTTTGGAGATCAAACTAGCTTAAGATGTGTTTCAGTTTGCCCCTTAGGCTATTACGCTCAACTCACTTCCACCGTCTTTCCAAACCGATATTGCGTTCAAACCTGTGACACAGGAACATGGAGTGAAGATGTTCTAAGAACATGTGTATTAACACCAACAGACTGCCCAACAATAAACGGAACTCATTATTACGCATATTATGCCTTGACAAAATGTGTCAAAACATGCCCTTTATCGGATAATTTATGGGGTTAAAACTATACTTATACATGCCAATTATCATGTACCACTGGTTTTAAATATAACATAACTAGAGTGTGCATAGATATATGTCCAGGAAGTTTAGATGATGATGGTTCTTTCTCAGATCAAGGAATGTGTTATGTGGATTGTATTACTCCCAATTATTATAGAGATCCTCAAAATGCAAGAAGCTGTAAACCAACTTGTAGTTTTGCTCCTGTTAAATATTACGCTGACTCGACAACCAGGAAATGTGTTTTATATTGTCCTTCGTATCCTTTGTTTTATTATGCATATGACACTGATAAAACTTGCTAATTAACATGCCCAGGCACTTCCATGAAAGATTCTTCAACTAGGAAGTGTGTATCAACATGTCCAAATAATACATTTTTTGATCCAAATTCTGATGAATGTGTTTAGATATGTCCATCGGATTATAACTCTTCTGGAAGTTATGTATGGTTTGGAGATTCGACCCAAACTATTCCCACATGTGTTATAGCGACTGGTTGTCCATCAACTTACTATGCGGATCAGAATGTTCAGCTGTGTGTGCAGAGCTGTTCGCAAAGTCAATGGAAACATAGCAAATATTGCGTAAAATATTGCCCTGATGGGTATTATGGAAACTTGGCTACAGGTTTTTGTGTATTGCCAAGCGGCTGCCCATCTAACAAATATGCTAGCAACGTCACCCTAACCTGTGTATCAATCTGTGTTGGCTCTTATGCAGATCTTAACAATCAAGTTTGTGTTGATGTATGTCCAACCAATTATTATGCTGATCTTGCCACAAGACAATGCTCACTAAGCTGTACAAATAATGCAACAATATCCCTTCATAAAAACTTAGCCAATCAAACATGCATATCTTCATGTGCAGTAAGTCAATATCTTAACACTATAAATAATAATTGTTAAGGATCCTGTGCTGATCCTTACTATGCTGATAACACAACTCAAGTGTGTGTGAGTGTATGTCCAAGTATTCCTCCACTCTATGGTCAAAATGATACAAATTTATGTGTTGCATAATGTTCAAATATAACGAATTAATTCAAGTTTTAAGAAGGAAGAGTATGTGTGACAAGCTGCCCTACAGGTTATTACAGAAATAATATTACCAGATTTTGTGTTAAGCAATGCTATAATAACACATATGCAGATGACACTTCCCTTTATTGTGTGTTGAATTGTACTCCAAAATACACTTTATTAGATCCAAATATCTGTTCAGCAACCTGTCCAAGTCCTTACTACAGGGATCCAACCACCTTTAAATGTGTTACATAATGCCCTATTTATCCAGAACAATATTTTAAAGTTGTAACGGCTACTGATAGATATTGTAGTTTGACTTGCCCAACTAGTAACTTTAGAGATGATTTATCTTTATCGTGTGTTACAACTTGTCCCCCAAGCCCACCAACTTATGCAGATACTACCTCTGGAAATTGTACTGCCATATGTTCTAGTGGCTATTATATAGACGTAACTACAAGAACTTGTAAAAACAAGTGCACAGGCTTGATGGTGGCTGATCCAGTTTCTGGAAAATGTGTCAATCAATGCACAAATGGAACTAATTATTATGCTGATTATCTACTTTCTATCCCAGCATGCGTGAAATATTGTTCAGCAACCACATTTGCTAACCCTTATACTTTGAAATGCTAATCGACATGTGGAACAAATCCAATGACATATGGATTTGATGGAGTCGACCCACTTACAAGTCAAAACGTTAGAATATGTCTTGCAAGTTGCCCTTACCCTTATATCGCTGATAATTCCACCCATAAATGCTAACAGCAATGTAATAATGCTCTATATCCATATCTGAACAAGGCAACTAAATCTTGTGTAAAAAAATGCACTTCTAAAGTTTATATTTTTTCATATTTGCCTAGTGGAAGCACAATTGATGGAGAATGTGTTAAATTCTGCCCAAATGGAACATTTGCCCTTCTTACAAACTATTCTTGTGTTAGTAAATGTCCAGATGGATTGTATGGAGAAGTTGATAATAATACTTGCTATGAGAATTGCACTCTTGCTAATGGTAAATTTGCAGATCCATAAGTCAATTTATGTGTTAATACCTGTACGTATAACTCATCATTTGACTCTTTTGCTGATCTCTATAGCCGAACTTGTGTTACTTCATGTCCAATTGATAAATATACAATAGCTGACACTCATTCTCGGCAATGTGAGGCTCGATGCACTTTGACAACTTAATATGCAGATCCAACTACAGGATATTGTTCAACTGCTTGTTCAACAACTCCAGTGCTATTATTTGCTGATCCTTAAACATTGACTTGCGTTTAGAATTGTTCTTTGTATAGCTAAAGATACATGAATTTAGTAGATCAAAATTGTGTCTTAAATTGTTCATAAGTAGGAACCTTTATGTATGCTAATGATTAGACGAGAACTTGTGTAACTGCCTCTAATTGCCCTGGAGGGTTCTTTGGATTAAATTCAACAAACATTTGTGTTGATGTTTGTCCGACAGCCAGTAACTTGTTTGGGGATCCAATCTCAAAAACTTGTATTCCAACATGTCAAGCTACTTATTTTGCTGATTTTACAACTCGCTAATGTGTGCAAACTTGCCCGTCAATACCAGCCTTATTTTCCGAAAATACTACACAAACATGTGTACCTTAATGTCCAAACAATAGTTATGCCGATAATCACACGAGAAGATGTATAGAAATCTGCTCAATAGTTCCATACTAAACCTTTGCCGATAATTCTACAAATTTATGTGTTACAAATTGTCCATTTTAACCTGATTATTTTGCTTCAAATAAAACATATTAATGTGTATTTACGTGCCCATCGACACCAAAAATGTATGCTGACTACTCTACAAGAACTTGTGTCCTTTATTGCCCTAATAATACTAATATTAGCACTTTTACAGATTAGCCATCAAGAATATGTGTCTAAGTATGCCCAGGTAGTACTTTCATGTAAAATTCTACACATAAATGCGTCAGTGTATGTTTGACGGGATTCGCAGATCCGTTAAGTAGGTACTGTGTTGCAGTCTGCCCTCCTAAATATTATGGATATAATGGCACCAGTGGTACTAATAAGACATGTGTCACAACATGCCCAACAGTTACACCTGCTCTCTATGCTGAAGATGGAAATAACTTATGCATGACTTCTTGCTCACTTATTTATAATACTTATAAAGATTTATCTACAAAAAGATGTGTGAAGATATGCCCTGTAAGCCAAGATTTTTATGCTTAAAATACAACAAGAACTTGCTATGGACTGGGGTTATGTCCCTTATCTGCATCTACGTATTCAGATTATTCCACAAGATATTGTGTGTCAAGATGTCCCTAAGTTCCGGCTCTTTTCGCAATAACAACTTTAGGAATTTGCAGTTAAAATTGTCTTGCTGATACATGGGCTGACAATTTCTCAAGGTCATGCATTGGACTGTGTCCCTCAACTCCAAAAGATACTTATGGAGATAATTCAACTTGGACTTGTGTGACTGTTTGTCCGACAAAACCTATGACATATGCTAACGATTTTACGAGAACTTGTGTTCCTACATGTCCTAGTAGTCCAAATTATTATGCTGATAATACTACGCAAAGCTGTGTTGCAAATTGCGCTAATGGAACCTTTGCAGATAGTACTACAAGAAAGTGTGTAAATACATGCCCGATCAATTGGTATGCTCAAAACTCAACTGGAAAATGTGTTGACACATGCGATGTTCATTAATTTGCTGATAGTTTACTTCGTGTTTGTGTTTAAAAATGTTCAGTTGATCCTATATTCTACGGCAATCCTGATACCCACATATGTGTTAGTCAATGCCCCTTTGTTAACAATAGTTTTGGAAACCCTATCAGTCAATAATGCGTAAATTATCAACTTGATCATACATCTGGATGTCCTGGGCCTTTGTTTGCTGATAATTAAACAAGACTTTGCGTTCAAGTTTGCCCGATGGCAAATGACACATATGGTGATAATTCGACTTGGAAATGTGTAAATCAATGTCCTGCAGGAACTTAAAACACTTTTTCAGATAATTCTACAATGAGATGCGTAAAAACCTGCCCTTCTTATCCATAATATTATGCTTAAAAGTATAGCAGAAGGTGTGTATCATTATGTTTAGTCGCAAATAGTACTTATTCAGGAAGTTTTGCGGATAATTCAACAAGATTATGTGTAGAGAAATGCCCGACAAATCCAGATTATTTTTCGGATAATTCTACGAGACGATGTGTTTATCTATGTCCAAGTCAACCATTAACTTTTGCAGATAACTAAACGAGAAGATGTGTCAGTGTTTGCCCATCAACTCCTGATATATATGGTGATTTAAGCACTTTGAGATGTGTTCCTGATTGTCCAATAAATGAAACAACTTATGCTGACTATTCTACGAGATTATGTGTAAAGGTTTGTCCAAGTTCATCTCCTTCATTATTCGCAGATACTGATGCAAGAAGATGTGTAGGTACATGTCCAAATGGAACTTACTCAGATAATTCTACTCGTTTATGCGTTTAAGTTTGCCCATAATATCCAGATACTTATGGAGATTACTCTACACATCGCTGTGTTTCGATATGTCCAATTTCTCCAGATTTGTATGCAGACCCTCTTTCCCAATAATGCGTTTTAAGATGTCCCGATGGATACTATGCTGAAAATGACACAAGAAGATGTCTACCTTAATGTCCTTATGGCCAGTTAAACTATGCTGATAACTTAACAAATCGATGTGTCAAAAAATGTCCTGCAAGTTAAAACACATATGGTGACAATTCAACCGCAAATTGCGTAAAACAATGTCCATAAGTACCATTCACTTATGCCGATAATATGACGAGAATGTGTCTCATTATTTGTAATAATGTAACATTTGATAACAATTTAACTTATGGAGGATATGCTTAAAATGTTTCTAGAGTTTGTGTTCTAAAATGTCCAGATTAATCTTATGGAGATATCACAACAAGATATTGTGTTAGGTATTGTCCTTAAGGATCATATGCATATGACATAACGAATATGTGTGTATAAAATTGTCCAGATCCTTACTTCGCTGATCCAACAACTGAAAAATGTGTTTCAGTTTGTCCATAAGCACAACTACTATTCGGATAGCCATTTAATAGAACATGCACAGTATTTTGTCCTTAAACCACTTATGCTGATTATCAATCGCAAACTTGTGTTTCAGTTTGCCCTCATTTAAATGTTAGCTACAATGGCACATACGATACTTTTGCCTATTAGAATGATAATTCTTGTGTAGATTAATGCCCGATTCCTTTGTATGGATATCCTGTTACATATGTATGTGTTGCAGTATGTCCTAATCCTTACTATAAAAATATTACCGATCATCGATGCTATAAATGCCCTGATTCATGTGCTTCATGTAATTATCCTCAAGCTTGTCTAACTTGTGTACCTGGAAATTATCTATATTCCGGGTCGTGTGTACAGTCATGCCCGACGTTCCCTGCTATAACTTATGCAAATCCAAGCGGATAATGTGGGACTAGTTTCCAATGCACACCAGGATACTTCGCATTAAACATTACAAAAACTTGTGTCCAAACATGTCCTGCTGGTTTCTATAAAAACAACCTTCTTCAATCATGTGACGCATGTCAAAGAGGATGCTTAACCTGTACAAACTCAACATATTGCATTGTATGCAATACAACTTTAGCAATCTGGTATTAATTCAACTGCTACACATATTGCTCTCCATTAAGAAGATATTACACCTCAACAGGTTGTGTAAACGTATGCCCTATCGGCACATTCTTAAACTTAACTAATTGCCAGAACTGTAGTGCTATATGTAAATCGTGTATAGTTCAATCATAAAATTGCATAACATGTGCAGATGGTTTATATCTATCCAATAACTTATGTGTACAGACTTGTCCAACAAATTATAAGGCAATAAACTAAAATAATTCACTAGTATGTAGAAGCTGTTCAGCAGTCGGTGTGAATTGCACTGTTCAACCATTGACCTATTAGTTGACTCAATATGTAGATAATTTCAAATACACTTTTATGCTCAAATTTAGTGAACCAGTCGATATTACTGGTAATCTTGCGGATATTATATCTATCCAACAAGTTACGAATAGTAGACTTTTGGCAACTACATATAGCAATTTGGATTATACAATTATCGATTATGGAGGAGGTGTTTATGCATTTATTCTTAATAATCTAAATGCGCAAGGAGGAAGCAGCCCTCAATATCAGTTTCAAATCCTTGATCCCTCTGCAATCGTATCTCCTTCTGGTCAATTACCATCTAATACTAGATCAACCGTGATCATAGATGCAACTACTCTCTACTCTCTAACAGATTATAATAAATCTTTTATGAGCTACTTTACATTTATTCTTATTATGAGCATGATTTTGCTAGTATTTTCATTTTGGACATTAAATAGCGTATGGGCTCCAATGTTTGATTTTATTCAATTGATGTTTGCAGTGTTTTTGGTCAATGTTTAGCTACCACCAACTGCGATGTATGCATTAGGAGTGTTTAATTTGTCTGCATTTACTTTTTTACCAAACTTTTTCACAAATATGCTGCCAACATTCATCTATAATTAAAAAGTTATGAACTCTACTGTTTTTTCAATCTTAGGAGACTTCGCCTTTTTAAGAACTATGGGACAACTTTACTTCATCTTATTAATGATTGGTATTTTAGTTTTAGCTACATTCTTGATGAGTAAAAAATTCTTTTGGAAGCCTTTAAAAAAATGGAGTAAATCTTTCATAAGAGAAACTTTTTGGAAAAAACACCTTTACAATATTGTTCACATTTTATTCTTGCCAACTTTCCTTATGTTTTTCTTAAACTTTAGAGATTACTAAACAAAAAATAGCACTGCAATTGGTTTTTCAATTTTCAGTTCATATTTATTCGCAATTGGACTCATGGTTTTCATAGTTTATGCACTGTACAAATTGAGGAGATTATCTATAGATAGTCCCATAACTTATTTAATGCTTCAAAAAGCATATAATTTCATAACCTTACAGAAAATTGTAATTCTAGATAACTAAATCCATCATTTCATCTACTAAAAGAATGAAGTTGATATAAAAAATGCAAATTAGCCTCGCATAAACTAACTACTAATTATTCCATTTACAGTGTAGACAAGACTAGGTCCAATGTAGATCACAGCTCCTCTCATAAATATTCTGCATAAATTCATCATAGCTTTGTTCATTACAATCGGATACTAAAACCCAATTATTCAATGTCTTTAATTCATAATTATCAATATCTTATATGGAGTATATATCACTCTAAAGAAGCCCTACATAAAGATTGGTACAAAAGTTATGACTAATTAAATAATAATTCACAACATGATTGTCATATCGATTATCTTAATTATTCTCTTAGTATTTAAAGTCCAGGTGAACTCTTTGGATATGGCAAATAAGTTGATAATTGCGGATGTTCTATGTATATTCATTCTTGAGGGAATTACTGTTAACTTTGTGTACTTTGCTTATAGGATTTATGGTCATTACTTTTAACATTACTGGAAGAAATTTATTAATTCTGAGCTGTTCAAAGTTAATTACACTGTTTAACATTTAGAGCTAAGTAAAAAATACGATGAAAAATAAAAACTTTTGCTTAAATAAACTCGTCCGAGAGACTAATTCTTAATGGCAATTAAAGTAGAACAAGGCTAAGCTTTAGCAGGAATGGTATTAAGAGACCCCAACCATACAAAAGGAAAAGATAAGTTCAAGTAAGTTAATTTAAGGCCAAATAATACATAAATAGTTCAAAAAGACATAACATAAATGTTTAAAACTATGCACAATGAGCACTAAAAATCAAATAAGTCAATTAAAAGCAGCGATCGTCTTACAAAGGCTGAAAGAAACAAAGTTAGAAACTAAATATTCTAAAAGTTTTAAGAGAGCAAAGAGCAAGTGTATTAGCCAATAAGAATGCCAATTGAATAAGCTTAAAATGACTAAGAGTAAAAATCTTAAAGCGAAGAGTCAGATGAGTATTAGTACTAATATATTGAAGAGGAGTATCCAGAAGGAACTCCAATGTAATAAATCTTGAAAGGAGTCAAAAAAGGAGATTTTATTCTTCCTTGAGCTTAAAAATAATCTATCAAAAACATTTAACTATGATGACCGTATTAAATTTATCAAATATTTATTCTTATATTTATGTTTGGTTATATCATTTATGCATAATTTGATTAGTATAATTTTATAATAGATTACCAATATGAAAAAAGCAAAAGCAAATACCAACTCTAAAGGAAAATTCAAAGGATAAAGAAGATCTGGCAAGCCGAGTAATAATTCTGGCAAACATGGAAAGAATGGTTTCATGAATAAAAGATCTAACAAATCAAGCGATAGATCAGATTCAAAGTCAAGATTTGACGTAAAAAAGAAAAACCAGCCTATTGCCAAAAATAAAAAGATAACAAATGGAATATTTATTAAGTCTAGTGTACCGACTCATAAAAAACAAAGAGAAGAAGGAAAGTAGAAAAGAAAGGAGAATGAGAATTTAAAGAAAATAGTTATTGAAAATGAACTGAAAAATGGCGCTTCCATAAATATCTAAAAAATAAAAGAATCCTATAAATAAATTCAGTCGAGAGGCTTGAAGCAGAGAATCGGTAAAAGGATAAAAGCCGTGCTAGGAGAAGGGTGGATTAGCTGATCTATGATATTTATTCAGTTATTAAACTTAAAGGTCATTATATAGTTTAAATCGTTCTCACTATATATATGGTTTAATAAAATAAAAATTTAAAGGCTGATTTATTTCTTACAAAAGTTTTGCAAGTTTTCCTTTATTATGTATTGTTTTTAGTATTGTAAGAGAATTTTTTTTTTATAATTATGACAAATCATATCCATTTTAAAACTGAAATCCAATGTAATAAAACTATTATGTCGCATCTCTTGATCAATCCACAACATCTACCAAATTCTCCATCTTTAAAAGTGATGGAACTTTGATCGCGAAATAAATCTTAGAGCATACACAGATCACACCAAAAGATGGATGGCTTTAACATGATCCTATATAAATTTTATCGAATGTTCAAAAGTCTATAGCAAATACCATAAAAAAAATATAGTAATCTAAGCAGCACCCATCATTTAGTATCGTCAAATTAACTGGCCTGGGAATATGCAATCAACGTTAAACCATAGTATGTTGGGACTAAAATGGAAAACCTCTCTACAACGCAATTGTTTGGTGTGATTCAAGAACAAAGTAGATTTGTGAGGATTTCAAAAAAAAATATGGTGACTTTAAAGTACTAACTGGCTTACCAGTTTCTTCATATTTTAGTTTATTTAAGATCATTTGGCTAATAGATAACGTACCTTAGATAAAATAAAAACTTTAGAGTGGAAAACTCAAGTTTGGAACAATTGACTCTTGGGTGACTTATAATTTGACAGGAAAATATGTAACAGATGCCTCCAATGCTAGTAGAACCTATCTGTGCAATTTGAATGGATAATGGGATTAATAGTTGCTAAAGTTATTTCAAATTAAAGTATAATGTTTACCGAAAATTGTTGGCTCGTTTGAGAATGTTGGAAATATTTTGGAAGGACCGCTAAAGGGAGTGTCAATTTGTAGTTTGATGGGAGATCAGCAATCTTCTGCGTTTGCTCATAATTTGAAGCATAATCAGATGAAAATAACTTATGGAACTGGGTGTTTTTTACTTTCACATATTGGAAATAAGGCCAAAATTCATGACTCTTTTGTAACAACAATTTTAAATAGAAAAGGTAAATAGATGGAATATGCGTATGAAGCTTCTGTCTAATGTGGTGGAGGAACTCTAAACTGGGCCAAAAGAGCAGGATTTTTCAATAATTATTCTTAATTAAACGAATTAAAAAATGAAAGCCACGAATCGTTAAATTTTTATCCGTCTTTTGGCTCTATATTCGCTCCTTATTGGAAGTCTGGAGTATAAGGGGCATTCACTGGGCTGGATTTTAACACCACGAAAAAAGCCATTTTAGCATCAATTTTAGAATCAATAACATTTCGAATTTATGATAATATTAAATTTAGCGACTTTAATTAGGTCAATTAAATATTAGTCGATGGAGGAATGACTGTAAACTAAGATTTTATGCAACTACAGGCAAATGTATTTGGTAAAAGAGTAAAAGTTAAGTAATTAGATGCATGTTGGGGAGTAGCTAAGGGAGTTTTAATTAATAAAACTATCTAGATAAAATAAATTGAGGATGAAGGAAAAATATATATACCTTAGCTTGAAATAAATAAAAAATTAATGAAAAAATACGATAAATGGAGCGTATAAAGGTGCAAACTGTACTGTTGGAAAAATTAGTGAAAATTTATGCATGATGATAAATTATTATCTGACAGTATTAGTTATGAGAAGGCTTGTATATTATGCATTAGTTAATAGAAAATTTTATTTATTTATATTTACATTTATCAAAAAACTATCATTTTTCGCTCGCAGTAGTCGATTAATACGTTATTGATCCTTTCGTGCAACTATTGGCATCCTTTTACGACAATTCCGTATATTTTTTTCAGTTCTTCTTATCTTATTTTTGCATTTTTTAAATCAAAACAGTCTATTTTTTTCTGGTTGTTTAAGTAAGATATAACCAGTTAGTTAGATAGTTAAAATTCTTCCTCTTCATTTGTATCTATCAAGATCGAGCCATTATATGTTCCAGCGGTACATGAAATAAGCAAATCTTTCATTGAAATTCCAGCTTGAGTAAGGGCGAGAGTTATACTATTCACAACTGCACTTTTTGCACTGCCTTAATTCTTCAGTACACTTACAATAACCTCAATTTGACTTTTCTTGTACTGCTAATCTATAATAACTGCTTCAAAACTTTTCCTCAAATTTTCTGTAAACTCTGAAAACTATCGATCATACTTGGCCTTTCGTTTTTCTAAAGAGCTGAAAGGAGCGACAGTATATTATATTTTTAGCAGGTTGTCATTATGATTTGATCTTTGGTAAGGGCCTTTCACAAGGCATATGACCTCAGTTAGTCCTTGCTTGATTAGACATGAGCCATCGACTGAAGAGTCAAACCCAAGTAGGATAGAGGTTTATCTTAATTCGTTATTTTTTCTGCCGTCAGATCTGTACTAAGCAAGATCTGAAAAATCAACATTGATCATTTTTGATTATTTATAATATGAACGTGAATTGAATATTAGTAAGTTTTAATAAGGCAAAAAAAAGTAAAGAAAATTTATTATAAAATAACCATTACACTTTAAATAAACGAAGAATTTATTCATAAAACTTTCATTTTATTTTTGTTATATCAAACACAATAAAATAGCCAATTAAAGCATTGTTTTGACCAATGTATAAGTATTGAATTGAATTTATTCGCAAAGTAGGATAATTGTTTCCATTAATAGTTTTTGTAAAATTAGTAGTATAATCATTAAATATCTTTCATGGAAAAATAAACCCATTTGGTCCACACTTATACTGATATGCAGGGAAAGAACCTTGAACTGAATCCCAATCACACTTTCCACTTTGTGGATAGTAATAGTGTTAGAACATAAGAACATGCCTGGGACTGCGAAGTTTAGGTTGATGGAATTTGGCATTTTAATAAAAACACTAAGGAATTACATTTAAGTGCCAAGTATTGGAGAGGAGCATAAGATAAGAAAGGCATTTAAAAGTCAATTTTCGATAAATCCTTTACTTAAAAAGTTTTAAACACTTAGAACTTTGATTTTATAAGTTCTGATGTAAAATGCTACTCTGCAACCTGGAAAGGAAACAAATACTAAGGAATGACAACAAAATTACTAAAAAATAATACCCTACAAACAAAAAAACAGTTCTAACCAAAACATCAATAAGTTCTCCATAAAGAAGAGTGCTAACATTGCTAAAAGCCTGAATAACACAAAGTCTAAAGCCACCATCACTAAGCCCACCACAAGGAAGGTGACACTCACTAATGGCACCATTAGCATGGACATCATCACGACCAGCACAGATGAAACCACATGATCCTTTATTAGGATAAAATACTATGAACAAATCTTAATTATAAACATGTAGTATAATAATAAAGAAAGGATATTTAATTTACTATTATAAAATAGCAAACGCTAAATTAATGTGCGTTATTTTTAATTAGTACTTTTAATTTTTGTTTTATTATTTTGCTTTCTGTTCATATTTACCTATAATTGGCTCCATTTGAAAGATTTTATTATATCAAAAAATAAATTAGTTTAATGAGAATCTATATTGAAGATTTACCTGTCATTTTCCCATATTCCCTTGTCTTTAATTAACAGGTCATCTATATGGAATATTTAAAAAAAACATTAGATTCGACTGGACATGCATTATTGGAAATGCCCACAGGAACTGGGAAAACAGTGTGCTTGCTCGCTTTGCTTACATCGTACTTATCTCACCGAACTAAATATAAAAAGGTAAACTTAAATAAATATTTAGCTCATCTATTGTACTAGAACTGTCGTATAGATGGAAAAAACATTGAAATAGTTAAAGGCGCTTTTGAAGAAAAGAGCTAAATAATAACCAACTTCAAAGAAATTTCTATGCCTAGGTTTAACAGCCAAAAAAAACTTATGTGTTCATAAGGATTCGAAGAGTTGGAGATAATCTGGAAATATTTAGTCATAATGTAAAAAAAGAACAGCCGAATGGGTTCGTCATAAAAAACCAGCATAGGGCTAATAGCCAGTATTATGCGAATATTATTAAAATCTTCAAGGGTTGAACGAAGTGATTGAAAGAAACAAATAAGAAAACCAAGTTTTCACAATGTAAGACATAAGAAAATTCGGAAAATAAAAAATCCAGTGCCCATACTATACAGCACGAGAAGGACTCAAAGTTGCTGATATAATCGTATTCAACTATTTGTATCTAATAGATCCACAAATATCAGGCTCCTTCATGAAAAACCTCTCAAAGGACACAATCGTAGTATTCGATGAGGCTCATAATATAGACGACGTATGTATTGAGGCCTATACTTTAAAAGTAAACAACCAAATTTTGGCATCAGCAGGAAGGAACATAAACTCAATATCTGATAAACTTGAACACTTGAGCAAATAGAATAATGAACGATATAAAAAATAAATCCAAAATGTGGTCTAAATGCTTAAACAAAAGCAGGATAATCCTTTATAACTGGATATTGATAGCGATCAAATGATAAAAAAATTTATTCCATAATCAATTTCGAATAGTTCACTTTTTATCAACTCTTTGAGAGTTGTCGTTCAGTTCATGAGGAATAAGCTAAAGTAAAAAAATGTCAGATTTTATGATAATCCAGAGTTCAGAAAATAAATGGAAGTTAATACCAATTTGGATTCTCAATTTTTTAGATTAGCCAATGAAAGCCTCTTTCGATTGATGAATATGCTTCAGATTACAGAAGTATAAAATTTGAAGTCATTAACTCTTATGACGTTTTTTTGTGAGTTAGTTTGTAGCCACAATAACGGATTTAAGATAATATTTCAGCCTCATCCAATGGATGGAAATATCGCAGATCCCTTGCTAACTTTATCATGTTTAGATAGTGCATTGAGTATGAAACCTATATGGAAGAATTTTTCTTCTGTAATCCTAACATCGGGTACAATTTCACCTATAAATTTATATCCAAAAATATTAGGATTTCAACCAGTTATAGCAAAATCAATAAACATTCAAATTGGGCGAAATCCTATCAACCCACTTATTATTGGTCGAACATACGATCAGTAAAACCTAAGCTCAGAATACACCTTAAGAAGCTAAAAAAAGGTAGCAATCGCTTATGGCAAATTAATAATAGGCCTAAGTTGCATCGTCCCAGATGGAATAATTTGTTTCTTTCCATCTTATATGTACATGTAGCATATCTTAAAGCAATGGTATTAGCTTGGAATAATAGATTAACTTCTCAAGTATAAGTACATGTTCATAGAGAAAAAAGATCCAATGTAAACTTAAGAAAACTTAATTCAATATAGAAAAGCGTGTGATATTGGAAGAGGTGCAGTATTTTTTGCTATTGCAAGGGGTAAAATTGCAGAAGGTGTTGATTTCTAAGAACATTATGGAAGGTGTGTAATTATGATAGGATTTCCAGTTCAGAACTCACATGATCCTGTTTTATTGGAGAGAATCAAATTTATGGTCGATAATAAACAAATAAGAGACAGAAATGAATTCTTTTAATTTGACACTATGAGGCAATGTGCTCAATGCTTGGGCAGAGTAATGAGAAAAAAGACTGATTACGGATTGATGATCCTGGCTGATACTAGATTTTTGCGTCCAGGAAAGTATGAAAAACTACCTTAGTGGATAAAGAAGTGCCTTTAGCATCAGAATATCAATATAACATTTTAGATGATATTCCATACAGCAAGCAATTTTTTCAGAAGAATGGGGAAACTTTATGAATTAGTAAGTATTTAATTTATATTTAGAGTTAAAAGCATTACAAATCTTAAAAAGACTTTAAAAGCCCTGAAGTAAAATAATTATAAAACGATAAATAGGCTGTTGAAAAAATAATATAAATTCTAATATGAATAAAATGTTTTAAGTCTGAACAAATTTTGTTAATTTTAAAGTATTTGCTGTTACTTTATACAATACATTTTAAGTCAAAATTTTTTTGTAATAATTATAAAAGGATAATTAAATAATTTATCATTTACGACTTATGAGCGTATTTCAAGCATATTTTAAGCATATTTCAATTTCATATTTGTAATCATATTAGATGCTAAATATGTGAACCCCTTTTTCTACTTGTTATAAGCCTCAAGCACTTATTTAAACTCATAAGCAAAAAAATAAATATATTATTTCTATTTTATTCATATTTAATGCCAAAATAACAAAACCATATCACTCAAAACTATATTTATCGATGAATTCTCTTAAGTCTATGCAACTCAAATCCAAAATTAAAATAAGAGTTGAATTGCTGACATCATCATAAATTGAATATTTTACTCTATTCTAATTTTATTTGATTATTATTTAATCAAAGTATTGGAATATTTAGCAGATATTTATTGTTCTAATCTATAATTATTTATTTTCTATTTATAGAAGCTCAAAGCACATGAACATTGCCAACTTTAAAATAAGAAACAGACTACTCCAAAATATCCCTACTAAGTTTTAGGATGTTGATAATAAGGAAAACGATTAAAACTATATCAAAAGGGGCAAAAGGCTTGATCCTATAAATAATACACCAGATGACCGCTATAAATTTCAAGAGTTAATCAGCTCTTTCTAAAATACTATGGGATCCTTGATCAATAAAATATCCACTATGCAAATCAATGAAAAGCCAGAACCAAAAGAAGCAAATTCTCAGCCAATAGCAAATCTTCAACCAATAATAGCCAATTAAAATAAATCCGAAGTATAGCACAGAGATCGGTTTACTCTTGTTGCTCTACCTGATTTAGAAATAGATAAAATTGATAGAAAAAAGTTGAAGTCTTGGGTTGGATAAGTATGCAAATAGACATTCAGCTCTGCATTCCACTACTATAAGTAAGGATTAATAAACTATGAACAATCAAAAGTGTTTGCATCAGAATGCATTCTCAGAAATATTGTTTAAATTGAACAAAAATACAGACTTAATGCTGATGACATTAAATTCATTGACAACCTCATGAAGTATGAGCTCTTCCCATATCTTAAATCTAAATATCCAATGACAATATCTAAAAATGGAAATAAAATGTTAGCAAAGATCATTAAAAAAATAGATAATAGCGACTTGCTAGCTCATGATCTTTTTTCTATAACTGAAATAAAGTTTGAAAAACGATAGAGCGAAAGATATGACGATTTAATAATGAAATTGATAAATGAGATAATGCTGAGAGCGGATCAAAAGACAGGCTAAAATAACAATTAGACTAACTTCCAAGATTTTTAAAATTATATGATTTAAATATTCTAGAAAGTCTACGATTAAAAATGGACAGACTCCATGGAAAACAAATCTCAACTAAGAATTCCTGGTCAATAAAACCCAAATAAAAGACTCAGCTTATTAGGAGCTCAAATGCTTCAAATGAATGAAGACTTAGAGGATAAAGTATAAATATAAAAATAGAAGTACAAAAAATAAGTTCAATAATATACTGATTTTTTAATTGGGCGAAAAATTTCTTAAGATGTTTAACTTTTCACAGAAAGTTAAATATAAAGTGGAGCTCTTAGAATAAAAAACCCTGCCATATTGAGGCTTCTAACAAAATGGTGCGAGTAATTATGGAGAAAATTCTAAGACCCAAACTATTTTCATTTGCGAAATTAAGGATTTTTATCTAAATAAAGTAAATAAATTAAAGTTCTGTCTCCTAGATAGAAAACTTTATTGGCAGAATAAGCTCAAGAGTTAAAAAAATAAATCTAGAAGTTCTTGAATGAAGTCATGAATCAAAATTATTTACAGCAGTTTTATCAACTTCAGAGATAAATTTAAGATAAAGGCGAAGTTCACATATAACATCTATAAAAAGTTTGTGGAAAGTTCTCGTTGAAAGTTGCAGACAATCTTTAAAGTTTCATCATTGTCTATTTAAACAAACTTATCCACAGCTTACTTACCCTTTCTTAAAGATAAAATGAAAGCAGTTAATCTGATAATTTTTCGATGACAGATAGCTCATTGAATATTCTAAATTTTGGAATTCTACTCCTCAAAAATACTTCCCCGAATATGGAGTTCTAATAAATATTACTGTCTCAGGAAAGCAGTCAATAGTATTCCAAAAGATTACTTACAACTCAAGCGATTATCTTTTTAGGATGATAGACGATTAATTTACATTATATAGGCAAGTTAAAACTGCAAAGGACAGATAAAAAATAGCCCAAACATATCTAATTCTATAATTAGCGCCTTAAAAAGGATCTACTATTTTCTTATCAAATACTAAAGAAATAAGACAAAAGTATATCATTCCAGAATCTATTAAACGAGGTTTCAAAAATCAAAGAGAGATCGTATCTATCATCAACGAAGATATTAACTAAATCGATATGAGTTCTTTCAAGAATGCAGCTCTACATTAAAAATAGCTAATTAAGAGTATTGAGTTTTCATATGCCAAGCTTCAAAATATTTAAATAATCAGTTAAGATTTTTCAAATCTAGAAATTTTGTATATTGATAACAATCCTATCGAAGACATTTCGGCTTTGAATAAATTCTAATATCTTTAAAAAGTTTACGCCAGTATGACTAACATTAGATAAATTCCTTAATCTTTTTCCAGTCTAAGATACTTAAAAGAGCTAAATTTATCCTATTCTAAATTAAAGTAGCTTCCTGCCAACATAGATAAGTTCGAAAGTTTAATTTTGCTTAATGCTTCTTTTAATCAAATAAAATAATTTCCAGAAGCATTGGGAAGGCATTCTAATTAAATTTGCTTTATATATTATCAATTTTTTAATCATTTAAAAATTAAAGAACTCAATACTTACTAAAAATAAGCTTATTGTTATTAGTTTTGTATTTTCCAGAAACGAGAAGCTACTTAATTAATATATGTAATATCAATCAATTGCCAAACCATTGATGATTGTTTATAAGATTTTATGAGTTCAACTTTATTTGTGGGAACCTTCTTTTTATTCTGGATTATACTTTTTTTTGTCTTATTCGCTTGTCTGCCTTTATAATCTCTAAGAATAAAATAATCCTTACTGACAATGTTAATCAAACGTGAGTTCAACTTAACTATTAAGCTTAAATCAATGCAAATTGTTTGTTGGCTGGATTCTCGTTGACGTTCTAAATACACATGATAAATTTGATCTTTATCAATTTTTAACCTTGTTAAAGAGTTCACTTCAGTTAAAGGGTTGTTCTCTATTCATAATAATCAAATATCTAACATAGATAAAGCCACATAATAAGTGATGATATTTTATTAAAGCATTTTATTTGACTTATGCGATTATTACCTTAATGAATTATTTAAACCTTACTTAA
>DYPS01000101.1 GCA_020719775.1 Desulfosporosinus sp.
GAAAACGAGAACAATAATACTTTAAAAACAAAAGGTTACAATCTTGAACATAACTTTGGGCATGGTCAGACTAATCTCTCACAAACACTGTGTTCACTCAATATTCTAACTTTTTTATTCCATACAGTGCAAGAATTAGAAGATGAACTCTATCAAGAGCTTACAAAAGAGATAGGTTCAAGAGAGAGAGATTTTTTGGTGGTATCAATCTATTGACTACTATGTTTAATTTTAAAAGTTTTAACCATATGATTGAGTTTATACTAAAATCTCGCAAGACCAATCAAAATATCAACATAGAGCCGTATCTTATGTAATTTTATTTTCAGTTAGAATTGCTGACTTAATAGATCCCAAGTAGACAACCACTCTTTTTTTATCTTCAAAATTAAATAATTTCCACTTCCATTAAAAATTCTGCTTGGTATCTCTTCAACTATAAAATCATACTTATTTTGTGTAAATGTAAAATCTATCTTTTTATGATTTTGTATAAAAACTCTTTTAATATCTGGTATATTTTGTTCCACTATTTCTCACTCTCCTGATTTTCAATGGTAATCAAAATTATAACTTTAATTTCTTATTGCAATTCTCGCATATTCCATAAAGATACATGGTATGGTTTAAAAGCTTGAAGCCATTCTCTTTAGCTATTTTTTCTTGTTCTTTCTCAATATTTGCATTCACAAATTCTACAATCTTATTACACTTCACACAAATAAGATGATCATGGTGTGCTTTAAAATTTGTTTCAAATTGTCTCTTGTCTTTACCTAATGAAACCGATGCTATTAAATCTGCTTCTTCTAAAAAAGATACCGCTCTATACACTGTAGCAATCCCTATTGATTCTTCAGGATATTTACTCATTATGACATTATAAAGTTCTTCTACACCCAAATGTTTTTCACAATTTAAAATTGTCTCAAATACAATTTCCCTTTGTTTAGTATATTTAAGACCTCTTTGTTTTACTATCATTTTTAACTTTTCTATCATTTCTGTAGTATTTTCCATATTTACATCCTGTTATCTATTTAAGCATTTATTCTATCAGAAAATAATGGAAAATAAAATAAAAATTAATTTTAATTACAATAAAAATGTCACTTCATTTTGCTATACTATTTTCATGAGAAAATCAAATGACCTTATCACAAAAGATATAAAAAAACTTATCATCCAAATAGCTATTCCTTCAAGTATCGGAATGTTTTTCAATACAATGTACAATATTGTCGATACTTTTTATGTTGGACTTATTTCAACTATTGCCATCTCAGCTCTTTCCTATAGTTTTGTAGTTTATTTTATGTTACTTTCTATTAGCTTTGGGCTCTCTTCTGCCATCACAGTTTATGTGGGAAATTCACTTGGGAAAAAAAGAATTTCATTAGCTAAAATTTATGTATCAAATGGAATAAGTTTTTTTGCTTTTACTTCCATTGTACTTTGTTTATTTGGTTTTATATTTTCAAGAGATATTTTTACTTTGATGGGAGCACAAGGTGAAGCTTTAGAGCTCGCACTTAGCTACACTTATATTATTCTAATAGGGACAATTCCTATGCTTTTAGGGCTTGGAGCCAATGCTGTTTTGATAGCAAAAGGAGATACAAAAAGTTATAGAAATACACTTATTCTTGGATTTTTCTTAAATCTTCTCCTTGATCCACTTTTTATTTATGGATATGGAATCATTCCAGCATTTGAATTTAGTGGAGTTGCACTAGCAACTGTTTTGATACAATTTTTGACAACTGGTTATATTTTTGTCAAACTTTATGCAACTGGATTATTTGAAATAGAGAAATTTTATAAAAAAATACCAAATTTTAGTATCTATAAAGATCTATTGATTCAAGCAATGCCTGCTAGTTTAAATATGTTTTTAATGTCTTTGGGTACGATGGTTATCACTTATTTTATTTCAGATTATGGTTATCAAGCCGTTGCTGGATTTGGAATCGGATATAGAGTTGAACAAATTATTTTACTTCCAATGCTAGGCTTAAATGTCGCTGTTTCAACAATAGTTGCAAATAATTTTGGAGCAAATAATTTTCTTAGGATTGATGAAGTTATAAAAAAATCACTCCTTTATGGATATATCATAAGTGCTATTGGGGTAGTTTTGCTTGTCGTTTTTGGTAAATTTATCATTATGATATTTAGTAACGATATAGTTGTATTAGATGTTGCTTATGATTATATCATCATTGAAAGTTTGATATTTTTTGCTTTTATTACAATTTTTATCTCAAATTCTACCCTTCAAGGGATTAAAAAACCTTTTATGGTTCCAATTATCAGCTTTTATAGACAAATTCTAATCCCCTCCATTGTCCTCTTTTTTGTAGTCAAAGTGTGGCATCTTGATATCTCTTGTATTTGGATTTCAATGCTTATAATTGTCTATAGTGCTGCTATTTTTATCTTTTTTTATATGAGAAAAATTCTAAAAAATTGATTTATGTCAATATATTTTAGGAAAAAGTTTATTACAATTCATCACTCAAACGAGAAATAAATTTGATATAGGAGAAATAAATTGAAACAAGAAATAACATTAGAAGGTGCTACTGTACCATTTTATACAGAAACAAAAGATGAGATAATGACTTATACTTTCGACACTAGTAAATGTGGTCATCCAGAGCCTATGATCAATGCAATGATTGGTCTTCAAACTATTAAAGATAATGAAAAATTAATCATGATCAATAGTAAAGCACCTGCGGGACTTTTCCCAAAAGTTGAAAATGATTTTAGCTATGAAATTGCAGAACTTCAAAATGGAACATTTCAGATTACTTTTACAAAAAAGAATGATGGAGACAACACAGATTTTGACGACAGAGGATGTGGCGGAAGCGGATGCTCTCATTAGGGAGATAGATTATTATGGCAGTTTCAACAGATTTTGCACCCCCTTTTAAACTTATTGTCCCTTATTTTTTATTGGGGATGTTATTTTATCTTGGGAGCATTATGTACCTTTTTGGCATAGATGTATCAAACTTATCACAGTTTTCCCCTACTACACTTTCACTTATCCATATTTTTTTACTTGGATTTGTGATGATGATTATTTTTGGAGCGATGGCTCAATTAGTTCCTGTTGTTTTGGAGGTTGGACACTTTGCAGTTGAATTATATTATGTAATCTACCCACTCTTAGCTATTGGTACTTTGCTTATGGGATTTGGATTTGTATTTTCTCCTGTACTGCTTCCTTTTGGTGGAGTGATAGTATTAATTGCTATGGGAATTTTTTTATTTGAAACATTGATGACTATTCAAAAAGTAAAAAAGCTTAATTTTGTAATGAAAACAGTTTTAATAGCTAATATTTTTCTTTTTTTTGGCCTCCTCTTTGGAATTATTATGGCTTTGGGATATGGTGGAATAGTTGCAGTGGATATAACAAAATATCTTATTTCTCATATTTTTTTAACATTTTTTGGCTATGTTGGGATTACAATTATGGGGATGAGCTTAATACTTCTCCCTATGTTTTGGCTCTCTCATAGCTTTAGTTGGAAAAGCGTAGAGTATAGTGTATATAGCTTTATAGGAAGTGTTAGTTTAATTCTTTTTCATCTTCTCTTTTCAAATAATATGGCTCTTAATACTGGGTATTTTTTACTTCTCCTTTCAGTTGGATTGTATCTGTATCAAATCTTTGTTATTTATAAAACAAGGGTACGAAAAGAAAAAGATATCTATTTTAAATCGTTAGTTTTTTCTTACGCAAGCTTATTTATAGTACTTTTGCTTGGGATAAGTTATTTTATTTTTCAAAATGAGAAGATCCTTTTGGTTTTTGGCTGGATTTTATTATTTGGGTATATCGGGAATATTATCACTGGGCATCTATACAAAATAGTCCCATTTTTAGTATGGTATCAAAGATTTTCTCCACTTATAGGGAAACAAAAAGTACCAATGTTAGCTGATATGGTGCCTCAGCTTGGAGCAACTTTTCAGTTTTATTTTACTGTTTTTGGTGTAATACTGTGCGGATTTGGGATAGGAATTGAAATGAATGAGATATTTTATAGTGGTGTGAGTTTTTTATTTGCAGGGGGAGTTTTTATGTTCAAAAATCTCCTATTTATGATCAACTTTAAATAAAAGAATATTTAAAAAGGAAAACAAATGATAACAAAAGAAGAAATTTTTAAAGCAGTTTCAACAGTAAATGATCCAGAAGTGGGATTTAATCTCGTAGAGATGGGACTTATCTATGATGCTATATCAAATGAAAAAAATGAAGTAAGAGTAATAATGACACTTAGCACAAAGGCTTGTCCTCTTCATCAGATGATTGTTCAATGGGTAGAAGAGGCTGTTTTACGAGAAATTCCTACAGCACAACATGTAGAAGTTGAAGTTGTTTGGGAACCTGCTTGGAATATAGGAATGGCGACAGACGAAGTAAAAGACAAACTTGGAAGATTTTAAGGAGTGTATCCATTTATTAAATCACTTCAGATCGGAAAAGTACAACAGTTTGGAAATAAAGATAAGAAAGGTTTTTTTGAAAGATCCTGGGAAAGTGGATCATTCAAAGGAGTTGTTACTGAAGGAATTGTTACCACTTTAGGTATTGTTGGAGATGAAGTAAGCGATACAGAAAGTCATGGTGGATTAGAAAAAGCAATTTTTGCTAATAGCTATGCAAACTATCCTTTGTGGAGTGATTTTTTAGGGATAAACGAACTTCCATTTGGAGCACTGGCTGAAAATATTACCGTTAGTGGACTAGATGAAACTACAGTTTTTTTAGGAGATATTCATCAAATAGGTGAAGTAATCTTACAAGTATCTCAACCTAGAAAACCATGCTGGAAAATTTCAAGAAAATGGCAAAATAAAGACTTTACTAAAGAAATTTTCACAAGCGGTCGAACTGGTTGGTATTATCAAGTACTTCAAACTGGAAAAATTGCTAAAAATGACACTATCATCATAAGCCATAATGATGGAAAAAAATCTCTATAATGGAAGCAAATCAAGCTTTTAGAGAACCGAAAATATATCAAAAATTACTTCAAGAAATACTTCTTATTCCAAATATTTCAACCTCTTATAAAGAGAGTATCGATAAAAGAATAAAAGGAAATTATAATTTGGAATTTATGGAAGTAGTATAATATTTTATCATCTCCATTATATTATAAAAATAATAATAATTATTATTTTTATAATATATTAAGTTTCCTTTGATTATAATTCAAAAAGATATATTCTATAATTTAAAGGTACAAAAATGAAAACAATACTCGATTGTGAACTCAATAAAACTTATGTTGTTAAGAAACTCCATACAAGTGGAGCTTTACGACAGCGACTTATCTCTTTTGGAATACTCAAAGGTACTTCAATCAAATATCTTAATGCAACTAATTTTAAAGGCACTTATGAGTTACAAGTTGGGAAAACGAATATAGCCTTGCGAAAAGAAGAAGCTTTAAAAATAGAGGTTGAATAAAAATGGAAAATCAAAATAAACAGATAAAAATAGCCCTTGTTGGGCAACCAAATGTTGGAAAAAGTATGCTTATAAATGCAATGGGAAATGCAACATTGCATGTTGGAAATTTTACAGGTGTAACAGTTGAAAAGAAAGAGATAGAGTTTAACTACAAAGATTACACTATCACTATGGTTGATCTTCCTGGAACTTATATGTTAAGTGAATATTCACTTGAAGAGAAAGTTACAAGTAATTTTTTAAGAGATGAGCAATATGACCTTATTTTAAATATTGTTGATTCTACGAATCTTGAAAGAAATTTACAACTCACAACTGAATTACTTAGTTTAGATAAAAAAGTGGTTATCGCCCTTAATATGATGGATGAGGCAAAAGAAGAGGGGATTTCCATCAATGCGAACTATATGAGTGAGCTTTTGGGAGTAGAAACTATCAAAGTCTCAGCACTTACAAAAGAAGGGATCGAACACCTTTTGCACTCAATCATACGAACTTTTACTAGTGAAAAAAAAGAGACAAAACTCTATTTTAGTGAAGTTATTGAAGAGGAGATTGGAAATATCATCAATCATCTTCAAGAAAATAAATTTCATTCAAATATCTCTTTTAGAAAAATTGCACTTGATTTACTAAGTGAAAAACAAGATACTTATCTTTTTATGCACGACCAACCAATTTGGATAACACTTCAACCAATCTTACTTAAAGCACTGCACCATATCAAATTACATCATAATGAAGAAGCGATGATGGATATTTTTGCAGAGGAGTATATGGGATTTAATCAAGGGATTATTTATGAAACAGTTAAAATTAGTGAACCTGATAATAAAAAAGTTACAACTACCCAAAAAATAGACAATATCCTTATCCATCCACTTTTAGGTATTCCGATATTTTTGTTTTTTATGTGGGGATTGTTTCAGCTTACTTTTGAAATTGGTTCTATCCCTATGGATTGGATTGATACTTTTTTTATTGCTCTTGGAGAGGGAGTTGGTGGATATATCGTTCATGATGATCTTCGTTCGTTAATTGTCGATGGGCTTATTGCTGGTGTTGGTGCTGTTGTGATGTTTATTCCAAATATTGTTATTTTATTTGTTGGAATTGCTTTACTTGAAAGTACTGGCTATATGAGTAGAGTTGCTTATTTACTTGATGGTTTTTTCCATAAATTTGGGCTTCATGGTCAGTCATTTATCCCCCTTATTACTGGTTTTGGATGTTCGATTCCAGCTTATATGAGTGCAAGAATACTCAAAAATGATAAAGATAGATTGCTCACACTTTTCATTATTGGATTTATGAGTTGTGGAGCAAGACTTCCTGTATATGTTTTATTTGTTGGAGCTTTCTTTGAGCCAAACAATGCTGGAAATATCCTTTTTGCTATCTATCTTGGTGGGGCAATGTTAGGATTAGTTATGGCAAAAATTCTTAAAATGACCGCTTTTAAAGGTGAAAATGAGCCATTTGTTATGGAGATGCCAAAATATAGAGTTCCAACTTTGAGTTTGATTTGGCACACAGTCAAATCAAAAACAATGATGTATCTCAAAAAAGCAGGGACATTTATAGCAGCTGCTTCTATTTTGATATGGTTTATGAGCAACTATCCAAAAAATAGTGAGCTAACCAATAGTTATGAAACAAAAATCGAAACCGCAGTGAAAGAGGACAAAGGAAATTTAGAAAATGAACTTGCTGAAAAACTCTTAGAGCAAAGTTATTTAGGGGTGATGGGTAAATTTATAGAGCCTGTTTTTGAACCACTTGGGATGGATTGGAAAATGGCAGTAGCTTTACAAACTGGACTTGCAGCTAAAGAAGTTGTTGTTTCAACTTTGGGAGTTTTGTATTCTTTGGGTGGTGATGTTGATGAGGAGAATAACTCTTTAATTGAAAGATTGCATCAAAATATCTCCTTTGCATCTGCTGTGGCTTTTATCATTATTATGATGACCTATTTACCTTGTTTGGCTGCAACTATTGTATTTGCAAAAGAAGCTGGTGGATTTAAGTATGCTGTGTATTTGTTTTTCTTTACAAGTGTCGTTGCTTATACTCTAGCCTTTATAGGATATCACTTAGCACTCTAAAAAATTATCTTTCAAACAATACAAGCATAGGAGATTGATTTTATCCTATGCTTTATTCA
>DYPS01000018.1:0-13960 GCA_020719775.1 Desulfosporosinus sp.
AAAGTCGCTGAATGTAACCAAAAAGATATCAAAAGTCTGAAAGAAATTTTTCTACCCTTCTATATATCCTGTATTTGGATAGATTTTTATTGTTTCTAGTTTAGAATTTTTATCAAATAATTTAATTGTACACAACTCTTTAATTTCATAATCACTTTCCTTTTCTCCATTTCTTGCATAAATTTTTCCATCAATTCCAAAAGTTATTTGTCCAATCGTTGATGTTTTATTACAGCTTACTTCAACTCTTGTTATCCCATACTCTTTTGTTAAAAGGACAAATTTTGATTTATCATACAAATCATCTTTCACGCATTGAAAAGAATAAATATAATTATTTGTCAATGGATCTCGTAAAGTTTCTTCTTTTTTCACAGCACCGTTACTATCAAGATCATTGTAAAGTACATAATATACTCCACCAATGGATGATTGACAATTCATAAATTTTAAACTCCATCTTTTTTTAAACCATTTATTATTTTTATAGTTGTATTTATTATCAATCATAGATACATATCTTGCATACTTCAAATGTAACATAATTTGATTTTTGGCTAATTGGATTTTCGAAAGATTATTTCTATATATAGATTGAGAGAGGATTATCCCTATTATTAAAATAACAAAAATTAATTCCAATAATGAAAATCCTTTTTTCATTTGGTTCCTTTATTTTTTGTTAAATATCACACTAGCTATAAAAAAAGTCACCTCGTATTTGAGATGACTTTTAATTTTCATTAAATAAAGAGCTAAAAGATTAAATCTCTTCAGCCATATCAACTTGGTATAAAATATCATCCATTGGATGTCTATACATTGGCATTGCAAGTCTTTTTTCATCAAGAACATGACCAATAAATCCGATAGTTCTTCCCGCAATAAAAAATGCATTTAATGTTCCAGATGAGATAAATTCATTAATTTCATCCTCTGCATAACCTAGAGCTCTCCACATATCTACCATTAAAATTCCAATAGTTCCATCAACATTTAAGATAAGATTATCTTTTTTGCTTGTAGTTAATTGCTCAACAGTTAAAGCATAATCAAGTAATGGTGTTGCTGGGAAATGCTCCGCTGCAAATTTTTTAAGTCCAACAACTCTTAAATCTGGATTTCTTAAAGATTTAATTCTATGTCCAATTCCAGGGATTGGGATTCCTAATTTTTTCATATGATTTAAAAATTCCGCTGGTGTTAAATTATTATCATTTGCATATTTGAAATGTTCAGCAGCTCCATCAATTGCTCCACCAAATCTTGGTCCAATTGTTAAAAGTCCAGTTACAAGTGATTCAACAACTGATTTTCCAGCTCTCGCTGTAACTTTAGCATTATGTGCTCCACTTACAGCTGGACCATGATCTGCAACTGTTTTAATAACTGTTTCGATAAATTCTGTAGCCCATTTTGGATATTGTTTTTTAAACCAAAGAAGTGAAATAACATCTCCAATTCCTTTACCAGTATCAGGTGTTGCAACCGAGCTAATTGGGAATCCAGCATATGTAGCTTCATCACCTCTATCATCACTAATAGTACAGATAAACTCTTTGCTTCTTCTTACTTTTGGAACTTCTCTTAAAACTGGCTCAACGATTTCACCGATAATTCCATCAGCTTTTAATTTTCCATAAACTTCTGCAATTTTATTTGGTAATTCATTAAATGAAGTTGGAACATAGAATCCAGCTTCAGCCATTGCTTGATTTTTATAAACAGCAGTTTCAGCATCAGCATTTGCAGAAGCTCCTGCATGACCAAATTGTACACCTGTGCTAAAATGTTTAGCAATAGTTCCGATACACCAAGCAATAATTGGTTTTTTAATAAGCCCATTTTTAACTGCTTCGATAACTTTATACTCTTCAGTTCCACCAACTTCACCTAAAAGTACCATATATTTTACATCTGGATTTTTTTCCATTCTAAGCATATTGTCTATAAACACAGACCCAACAAATCTATCTCCACCAATAGCAACACCTTCAGCAATTCCATCTGCATTAATAGAAATAATATTTGAAAGTTCATTAAATAATCCACCAGATCTTGTTACAAGACCGCATGAACCACATCTGTGAAGTTTTGATTGGATAATATTCTCAATTGTTCCACCAATATTTGCTATTTTGAATCCACCTGGCGCGATTGCTCCAACTGTTGCAGGTCCGATAACTGTTACATTTTTATCTCTAGCTGCTTGATTCATAACTCTTGCAAGTCTTTCAGGGATACCTTCAGCAGTAACCATAATTGAACTAAATCCACCTAATTCTAAAGCTTCAATTGTTACATCATAAGCAGTTCTAAAAGATGCAAAGTTTAATAAAACATCAGCATTTGGATATGCTTTTTTAGCAGCTGCTGTATTTTTGTAAAGATTAATCATAATCTCATCTGGGCCCCAGAAAAATTTTTGAAATTTACTATCAGCCGTTGGAGCCACAATAGCTGCAACCGATGGAGTTTTTCTATTGATTACATAATCATAATCCAACATTCTTTGGATTGCACTTGCATTGTTATTCCAAAATATCGCTTGTGTTTCGTTTGTATATAATTTTGTCATTGTATCTGCTCCCCTTACTTCTCTAATGCCATTCTAACAATATCAGTGACATGTGTTTCTGGTCCATAAACTTCAATATAAAGCCCTAATCTATCAGCTGCTTCTTTAATATCTTTAAGTCCCTTTTCGTAGTTAGGTCCACCTCTTCTTACATATATTTTTGTATTATGTGCTTTCATTTTTTCAGCATTATCTTCAAATGATTGGATGATACCTGTAAAAGTTTTTGCTACATCCGTAAAGTTAGCAATGGCTCCACCAATAATTAAAATTTTATCTCTACCATTTTCATCTTTATGTCTTGTCATAAGATCAATTACAGTATCGGCATAAAATTTAGTTTCACCAGTTGTTGGTCCACCACTATATTCACCATAGTTTGCTAAATCACTTACGCTTCCACCATTAGCTTCTGCGAAGTCAGCAATGGTATCAGCATAAACAACAGATGCTCCACCACCAGCTACCATTGTCCAGATTCTTCCAAGTGGATTTAAAATAGTAAGCTTAAGAGAAGCTCCTGATTTGCTATCTGCTAATGCAATAGCTTTTTCCTCAGGGGTTTGATCTTCCATTCCAAATGCTGTTGGGTATTCTATTTCTCCCCAAGTATTAGCCATCATAAATCCAGCAGTATCATCAAGACGTGCCACAAGGTCAAGTATTGCCATATCATTGTCTGGTAACATTACAATTGGATTAATTTCAAGATATGCAAAATTCATATCTCTATAAAATTTAAAGAATGATATAGCGAAAGTTGCGAATCCTTCCTTGTTTACAGCTGGGATATCTGAAGGGATATTTGCTCTAATTTTAGCTTCCATATCAGCATCACTCATAGTAATAGGAATAGCAACTTCTACAACTTTATCCCAATTTTCTTCAACTTCAACACCACCTTCAGCTGACATATAAAGAACATCATCTTCACCAACAGTTGTTGCAGAAATATAGTATTCTTGGTCTTGTGTGTGTGGTGTAAATGGCTCAACTATAAAGTGAGTCAAAACTCCACTTTGTCCACTTAAAAGTGTTGTATTTGCTGAAATTTTCCCATCTATCCATTTTGCAGCAACTTCAAGTGTTACATCTCCAGGTTTTTTGTCTCTAAATAAAACAAGGTCATTTTTACCTCTTTTACCAAATAACATATCTGGTTTTGCTACAAGTGCTTCTTCTTTTAGCCATTCGAAACCACTTTTATTTGCGAGCTCAAGCAGTTCTGCACCACTTGTTACTATTACAGATTTAAATCCATAATTAAATCCGCTGAAATAATTTTCCCATTGTTTAGAAAATAATGCTTTACCATCATATTCTCGTATCGCTTTTTGTGCCATACTTACTCCTTTTAGAATTTTAATTGCTTTATTGTATCTTTTATAAACTTGCTAATAGTAAAAAGTTACATTAAGCTTCAATATAAACTATTTGTTGTTTAGTTTTGTAACATATAACTTCTTCTAAGTCTATACTTTGCAATTATTTTTCCAAAATAAGAAATTTCAATATCATATTTTTCTTCTTTCAAATCTATTGGTAATAATGAATATTTCCCATTATTGGATATTCCGTAAAAATGAAGTCTTTCTTGTAGCATATGATCACTGACTACAAGTTGTGTTATTCCTTTATTTTTTAATTCTTCAGCCAATTCTTTTGCAATATGATAATCATAAGCAAAATGTTTTGTAGGATTGTCTAAAACTATATAAAGTGCCTTATTAAATACAAAGGCTCCAAAATTTAAAACTAAAGTAAAAAGTAATAAATACCCAAGAATAAGATAATTTCCTTGATGTTCTCTAAGTCTAACTCGTATACTATGCATGATCATTTTTACCATCACAGGTATAGCCACCACTACAAATGGAGCGAAATCTTCTATATCAATTTTTTGACGAAGAGATAATATAAAGGACAATACCAATGCTGTTGAAGAAAGATACCAAAACATATCTTTTTTGTATTTGATTCCAAACCTATAAATTGCATAGAAGAAATATACAAATAAAAAAGGAGAAAAAATAGAAGCATAAATTCCAAAAGTATCTATAAAATAATTCTTTGGTTTTCCACCGATCTCAAATCCATAAAAACTCATTGAAAGACCAAAAAGGATAAGCGTACTAAACAAAAGGAGATCGTTCTTTTTTTGTAACGAAGAGAAAAAAAGAGCTAAATATAAAATAGCAAAAGAGTTATCTATAAAAAGATAGAGTACTAGAAGAAAATAATTTTCTTTTCCTGTTTTTTTATAAAGCAAAAGATATAAAAGAGTAAGAAAGATAACTACAATCGATTCATTTACAAGCAGTGCTGCACTATTGATACCAGGGAGAATCATAAAGATTGCAACCGCTAAAAGTCTATCTTTTTGATATTTAAAGTAATCCTCAGTAAGTAGATAAAAAATAACTGTACTAAAACTATATAAAATAATAAATGGTAATTTAATAGCTATCGTAGAAGAGCAAAATTTATTTCCAAATATATGAGTTAAAAACCCATTGATTCCTATTTTATTTTGAAAAATCACTATCTCTTTATAAGCAATACTAAAATCATTTGCCATATACACTAAAGTACTAGTATGGAAAATAAGAAGAACTACGAATAAAAAATTATATTTATCAAACTTCATATTTATATTTTAAAAATCAAAGCTTCAAAAAGTTATTGAGGATCTCATGACCATATTCACTCATAATCGATTCTGGATGAAATTGTACCCCATATACATTTTTATCTTTAATTTTTAAAGACATGATCTCATCATCATCAAGCGATTTTGATGTAACAATGATACTATCTGGAAGATTCTTTTGATTTATAGTTAAAGAATGATATCTTGTTTCTATTAACTCTTTTGGCAACCCATCAAACATAACATCATCGCCAAGTACTTTTATTTTTGATGTTTTTCCATGCATCATTTTTGGGGCTCTAATAACCTCTCCTCCATATACCTGTGCGATCGCTTGATGTCCAAGGCAAATTCCAAGAACCGGTATAGTTTCTCCAAAAACTCTTATAGCTTCCAAGCAAATTCCAGCATCATTAGGAGTTGCAGGTCCTGGAGAAATGATTATTTTTGATGGATTTAAAGCTTTTATCTCTTCGATACTCATCTCATCATTTCTGATAATCTTTAAATCAGCTCCAAGTTCCAAACAATACTGAACAATATTATAAGTAAAACTGTCATAATTATCAATCATTAAAATCATTCTTTATTCCTTTTTTATATTTTTAATTTATATACTTTTAAAAGTGGTGTGAGAATAGTTGGCTCAAAAAGTTTATTATCATAATTTTCTAAAACAAATAATTGGAAATATGTTGAATTATAAGTTTCTTCATCTACAACCAAAAATTGTTGATAATTTTCCATATAAACCACACTGACAGCTCCATCATAAAATATCTCTTGCATATCGATATCTAATCTTTCTTTTGAAATATATTTCACATTTACAAATCTTTTAATCTTGACACTATTTTGTCCAACCTGCAATAATCCATTCCTTTTTAAGATTTGTATCCCAGATCCAAGCTTTATGCTATCACTATTTTCATTAAAATCTGTTGTTTGATAGAAAAATGGATTTTCTCCCATCATGCCACTCATAAGATCAATATTTGAAAAAAGTTTTACCGTAGAATAAATATTCATCATACTATAAGGTAAAAACAAATAGATATCTCTTGTTTTTGGCAACATTTTAATATTCTTTTTATTGAGTGCAAGTAAAAAATCATTCGTATCTTTAAAACCATTATCCAACATCATAGAAGCTATATTTGTTCTATTTTTATCTATATCATCCTCTTTTAATCCAAATTTTTTCTCCGTATATTCCACATCAAGTCGTATCATTTTGGCAGCTACTTCTTGCGGGCTTGTCAAAGCAAAACTTGTAGAAAAAACAACATCTCCTTCATGCTTGCCCCCATCACTTATAGTTTTAACATCAGCATAATATCGTATGGGATATCCATAGTCCCACCATCCAACAACATAATCTTCTCTTGATGCTATTGATTTGAGCTCATCCAAAACCAACACTTCATCTTTAGAAAAAACCGTTGGGACCTTATAACTTTCTATATGCTTTATATTCGGAAATAATACCAATAAAGTCAAAACTCCACCAGCAAGAACCTGAATATTTTTATTGTTGGTCATTTTTTTGGAACATTCTGTAATCAAAAATCCAATTCCAAGTGCCATAACAGGAACAGCATAAATAGTAAATCGTAATCCTCCAAAAAGTGCCAGGAATCCAAGCCCAACCAAAGGTAATCCTAAAAGCATTATAGGAAATCGTACACAAAGCCAAATATACCCAATTACTGAAGCTAAAAAAGTGATTGTATGTCCACTAATTCGTTCACCAAAAGTGGTAAAAGAGATATGTCCAGCTTCTCTTACTGTTTGCATAACTGTATAAAAATGAAGTTTCAAATCTTCCCCACTTACCAAAACAGCATCTTTAAAAACATATCCTTTTAACTCTCCCCAAATTGGATCAAACCCTCCAGATGCAAAAAATAAAACAACTGAAGTGAGAAAAACATAAGGGAGATACTTGATAAATAAATCATTCTTGCTTTTTAAAAAACCAAATAAGAAAATCACTATTAAAAATCTATATGCTCCATCGAGTCCCATCATTGCAAACATCATAAAAGTTAATATAATAAAATTAAATTGAAAATCTTGTCTTTTAAAATACTGATAAATAACATAACAAGCAATTAATCCAAAAAATGCAAATTCCAAACTATAACTTTGTGGATACCACCAACGATACGCGATAATATCAATAGCCATAAATAAAATATATTTATCTTCTTTAGTCCTTAGTGCCAAAATCAATGACCAAAGGAGAAGTGTAGGAAATACGATATTGAGCAAATCTGTATCATAATAACCGACCATCGTTCGATTATAATAACTATGTGCAATACTTCCTATAAGTGCAGCTATCAATCCAACTTCTGATTTTTTAATACTATGTCCTATCAAAATCAAAGGAACAATAAGTAGTGACCCAAAAAAAGCTGGCATATAAAAAATAATAGTTTCAAACGAAAATGGGAGTATTTTTACCAAAAAAGCCGTCAATACTGAAGTAGCACTGTCAACAGGAGACAAATCATTCTCTTGATGCGTTCCAGCCAAAATGTCTCTTGCACCTTCTGCCCAGATATATCCATCATTTGTGTTTATCATAAATTCATTATTAAACTTAAATTGTTCCATATCTTTAAATTCACTGATCCATATCAGTCTCATTGTAAAACTAAATACAAAGGCAAAAATAATATACAGTATAAGTTTTTTGTTTTCTGTGAGCGACACTCTTATCCTTGTAGCTTTTCTTTAAGTATTATCTTCCCAGCTTCAACTCCTGGCTGATCATAAGTATTTATTTGTACAAATTTTCCAATCACTGATGTTAACAGCTGATATCCATACATCAATTTTGCTAAATTATACTCATCAATTCTATCTATAGTGATTACATCACATGGGATATCCTTTAAGTTTTCAATAGCTTCAATAGTGGCGTCTGCTTGCTCATTGATCAGCTGCTTAAATGGAAGCTTATTAATATAATCAAACTCTTCAAGTCCAAAAAGTGAAATATCAGGAATCGCAATATCATCTTCAAAATCTTCAACTTTTATAAAAGTAACAGTTTTATCTCTTTTCCCTTCCATAATAAGCTGTAAAAAACTATGTTGATCAACGGGTCCCAAAATACCAATTGGAGTAAATCCTTGTTTTGTCATGTTAATATTTAGTTTTCCTAAACTTTCCCCCCAAAGTTGGATATACCATTTATTAAATCCTTCAAGAAGTGATGAATAAGAAAAAATCACATTAATATTAAATCTATTTTTATTTTCTACGATAAATCTACCCTTTTGCATAATCTCATCATAAAATTCTTTTTTATTAAAAAAACTATCATCCACCTCTTTGCAACCATTTAAAAGATTATCAATATCAATCCCAATAATTGCTAATGGGACCAATCCAACAGCACTAAAAACAGAAAATCGTCCCCCAACATTTTTTGGTATAAAAAATCTTTTCATCCCATTGTGGACTGCAAAATCATTCAACTTGCTATCATCTTCCGTGATAACAATACAATTATTTTTATCAACTGTTGTAACAAAAGAAAGATGTTTTAAAATACTAATTGTTTCTATTGTTGTGCCAGATTTACTTATTATTATAAACAAAGCATCATTCAAATCTATTTTACTTATTTTACAATGGATATCCAAGGGATCAGTTGATTCTAAAAAATGGAGTTTTTTATCATTTTCTTTGTGTTGTAAAAATTTATGAATGGCATAAGTTCCAAGGCTGCTCCCCCCAATCCCAAGAACAACTATATGTTTTTGTTCTACCGTTTTTACAAACTCTTTTATCTCCGTTGTATCTTGGTAAGGAAGACTGTAGTATCCAATGTGAGTTTTTTCCAGCTTTATGTTTTCAAATATTTCTTCAGTTGATTTGATTTGATAAAAATTTTTTGTGTATTGCATATCTATTCCTTAGTCTCATTTTAAACAAATATTTTATAAAAATGTGACTTAATCCCTCATTCGCATCCATGCTACAAAATTATAGAAACTCTCCACTATGGTAATACCAAAGTTGATTTACTTTTAAAAATCGACTCTTTTCGATAAAACTTATATCCTCTTTATTTGAAGTTAAAGTAGCTTCAAAAGTTACAAAAGATTCCTCTTCACCATCTACAAACTCTAGAATCTTTAATTTCTCAAAAGATGTCTGTGTAGAAAATGCTACAATCTCTTTTTTCCAAGCTTCTGTTTGGGTTGTAAATTCTTGATTTTCTCTATGTGTTGTTTTTATAATATAAGCCCAATGCGAAAAAGCATATCCACTAAATCTACTTTTCATAAGTTCTAATGCTGTTTTTGCTACCCTTCCACTATGAAATGGTTGACAACATTTTTTATATTTTTGCCCACTTCCACAAGGGCAAAGTGAATTGACTGAAGTTTTCATCTATAGAGTTTTGGATACTCAAAAAATAATTTTGTTGCTACTTTTGGTTCTAGTTTTTTCCAACTATCGCAATCAAATTCAATCCCAACAACACCACAAGTTGGTATATTTTCATCCATATTGATATATTTTTCTACAAAACTATTCAAACTTGGATTATGTCCAAAAAGATAGACACTTTCATATCTATTATCGATATTTTTGATAATCTTTTCTAAACCATCTAGAGTAGTTTCATAGAGATTGTCATTATAAATAATTTTTAAAGTGGATTGTAATTGTTGAGTGATAAGTTTTACAGTCTGTTTAGTGCGTTTTGAGGGACTTGAGATAATTATATCAGCAGTTATATTTTTTTTATTTAAGAGTTTTCCCATCATAGGGGCATCTTTTTCCCCTCTTTTGTTTAATGGTCTCTCAAAATCATCCAATGTTATATCTTCCCAACTTGACTTCGCATGTCGGATAAGATACAACTTTTTCATAAGAAATTACGAGTTTTTAGCGTTTTTAGCAGCTCTTTTTCTAGCACTTGGATCAAGCTCTCTTTTTCTAACTCTAATAGAAATAGGTGTAACTTCAACAAGTTCATCATCTTCAATCCATTCAAGAGCAAGCTCAAGTGACATATCTCTAGGTGGTACAAGTTTGATAGCTTCATCAGCTCCACTACTTCTTACATTTGATTGCGCTTTCCCTTTGATAACATTTACATCAAGGTCATTTTCTCTTGAGTGCTCACCAATAACCATACCGTCATATACTTTATCTTGTGGTTTAACAAACATTCCACCTCTATCTTGAAGATTAAAAATTGAATAAGCAGTTGCAACACCATTTTCCATAGAAACTAAAGCTCCATTTTTTCTACTTACAACAGTTCCAGAATATGGTCTAAATTCTAAGAATGAGTGGTTCATAACACCTTCACCTTTTGTATCAGTTAAAAATTCATTTCTATATCCGATTAATCCACGTGCAGGTATTTCAAACTCAACTCTAGTTTGATCATTCCCCATAGGGATCATATTTACCATAACAGCTTTTCTTTTACCTAAAGTTTCAATAACTCCACCAGAATACTCAGTTGGGATATCACAAACAAGATGCTCAAATGGCTCCATTTTTACACCATTTTCAATTTTTGTAATAACTTGTGGTCTTGAAATTGAAAACTCAAATCCTTCTCTTCTCATATTTTCAGCCAAAATAGTAATTTGAAGCTCGCCTCTTCCTTTTACTTCAAAGCTCCCTTCTTCTTGTTGTTCATAACTCATAGCGATATTTGTATTCATCTCAGCTGCAAGTCTCTCTTGAAGTTTATTAGATGTTACATATTTTCCTTCAGTTCCAGCAAGTGGCGAGTTATTTACTGCAAAAGTTACAGATAAAGTTGGTTCTTCGATGTGCATAGGATCAAGTGGCATAGGATTTGCTGGGTCACAAAGGCTATCTCCAACATCAATAGTTTCAAAACCAGCAACAGCAACGATATCACCGTGACCTGCAGTTTTGATATCCATTCTCTCAAGACCTTTAAATCCGATAAGTTTAGATACTCTTCCTTTGATTTTTTCCCCATCAGCTTTACAAAGCATTACAGTTTCACCCATAGAGATAGTTCCATTGAATATTCTAGCGATTCCAATTTTACCAATAAAGTTATCATAATCAAGTGTAAATACCTGAAGCTGAAGACCATTATCATCACTTCCTGTTGGAACTGGAACTTCTGTTAAGATTTTTTTGAATAATGGTGTTAAATCTTTATTTTCATCTTCAAGATTATCTTTAGCATATCCATCTCTAGCTGCCGCATAAACAACTGGGAATTCAAGTTGTTCATCAGTTGCACCCATTTGAGCAAAAAGGTCAAAAACTTCATCTACAACTCTATCAGGCTCAGCAGCTGGTTTATCAATTTTATTAACAACAACGATTGGTCTATGACCTAATTCTAATGCTTTCTTAACAACGAATTTTGTTTGAGGCATAACACCCTCTTGAGCATCAACAAGTAATAAAACAGAGTCAACCATTTTAAGAACCCTTTCAACTTCTCCACCAAAATCGGCATGTCCTGGAGTATCGATAATGTTAATTCTTACACCTTCATAATCGATAGCTGTATTTTTAGAAAGAATTGTAATCCCTCTCTCTTTTTCAATAGCATTACTATCCATCATTCTCTCACCAGCTTCAGTTCTCTCATCAAAAGTACCTGATTGTTTTAAAAGTTCATCTACAAGTGTAGTTTTTCCGTGGTCAACGTGTGCAATAACTGCAATATTTCTAATGTCTCTCATTGTTCTTCTCTTATATTTGGATTTTAGTCTTAACTAATTTTCGCGGAGTTTATCCTAAAAAAGCTTTATTTATAGTGAAATTGATTTTTTATGTTATGAAAGTGTAATTTTTAAGATAATTTAATCTATAAAAAAAGGTGACTGGAAACTCCAATCACCTTCTGTGTTTTTAAAAAACTAAATATTATAATTCTTCTGCGTGCTTAGCCAAATATTCTGCAACACCTTCAGTTGAAGCTTTCATACCTTCATCACCTTTTACCCAACCAGCTGGACAAACTTCACCATGCTCGTTTGTAAAAATCATAGTATCTACCATTCTTATCATCTCATCAATGTTTCTTCCAAGTGGTAAGTCATTGATAACTGCATGTCTTACTGTTCCATCTGCATCAATTAAAAAACTTCCTCTAAGCGCTACTGATTCACCAAAAAGTACATCATAATCTCTTGAGATTTGTTTATTTAAATCTGCAACTAATGGATATTTAACTCTTCCAATTCCACCTTGATTTACTGGTGTTTCTCTCCATGCGAAGTGTGAAAATTGACTATCAACAGATACGCCAATAACATTTACACCTCTTGAAGTAAAATCTTCAATTCTATGTGAAAATGCAATAATTTCTGATGGACAAACAAATGTAAAATCTAGTGGGTAAAAAAATAATACAGCACCTTTTGGTCCTAAATTACTCATTAAATTAAATCCATCTACTATTGACCCATCCGCTAATACAGCTGTTGCTGTAAAATCTGGAGCTTTTTTTGTTACTAACATTTTTATTCCTTTTTTATTTAAGTTGCATGAAATTTTACCCCATAAAGTTTAATATTAAAATTTCCTAAATAATAAACTTTTTCCTTTAAGTTAAATTTTATTAACCAGCCGCTATATCTTGATTTCTTTTTTTTAAAGAGCTCTTTATCTTATATTTTTTTTAATTTCTTCTATAAATTCTGTAATGTCATCGCATAACGACTGTAAATCCTCTTCATGCTCAACTTCATCTGCTAATATTGAACTAACTAAATCGTAAGTGACTATATCTTTATTTCTAGTAAGCTCCACAATTCCGCTATAAGTTTTTATTGCACATTGCTCACCTTTAATTGCATCATTTAAAATACCTACCACATCAAAATTTTTTGGTGCATCATAACCACAATTTGTATATTTCATCCAATCATTTGGATGTAATATTGGTGTTCCACCCAATTGTATTATTCTATCGGCAATCATTGTAGCGTGCCTTAACTCATCAGCTGCATGTTGGTTAAGCTCTGTAATAGCTGCATCTTTCATAAGACCTTTTATAACTTTACTCTCTATAAAATATTGATAGTATGCTAGCCATTCGTCAGCATATGCTCTATTTAATAAAGCTATAACTTTTTCAACTTCAATACCTTTTATAATTGAATTGCCAACTCTTGCCATAATAAACCCCCTAAGTTTCTCAAAAATAATTTATATCATCCACTGAGAATTGTAGAGTTATTAACCTTGTTTAAATATAAATTTATTTTTCTAAATAGGAATTATTATTCTTTAAAAAAAAATTTATGTATAATTCCAAAATGAATACATACACAGAAACACTCAGACAATACAATTTAAAAGCTACTCCACAAAGGTTGGCTATTTTACAAATCATCAATAAACATGGGCATATTAATATAGATACTCTTTATAACGAGGTAAAAGATCAATTTAACTCTATTTCTCTTGCTACTGTATATAAAAATATAACCTCAATGACAGCGGTGAAGCTTTTAATTGAAGTTAAATTAGCAAATGCAAAATCAGTATATGAAATAATTAAAGAAGATCATGCTCATTTAAAATGTGAAATATGTACAAATATTGAAGATTTTACGATTGATACAAATAATCTTTTTGATAATACTTCAAATCTACATAGTTTTCGAATAAATTATGTCAATATTACTCTAAACGGTATTTGTAAAAATTGTCAATAATGATTTCTAAAAAATAATACTACTCATCTT
>DYPS01000018.1:14060-37489 GCA_020719775.1 Desulfosporosinus sp.
AAAAGCAATGGTATAGTAAAACTAATACCAAAGCTATTATTTCATATCTAAGTATTCAACTAATTTTTTTGATACTTTGCTAAATGGCATTATCCTTTTACCTTTATGTTTTACACTAAATATTTTAGCTTTCTCTTCACTATCAAATGCTATCAAATCATCTCCACCAATGCTCATAAGATTACTACCGTACACAAAATAACCATCCTTAACATTAAAAAATTTAGTAGTTACATAATCCGCTACAAATGCTTCTTTAATAATTTTTTCGTTGCCATAATAATATTTAAGCATATATTTTGGTGATGAAAAGAATTCTTCCTTGCCATCTTTATAAACAATTACAGCAGAATAAGATGGGTATTTTTTAACATCTATAAATCTCACAGGACATGTCGTATTGGTTTCCGTAAGCTCCAAAACACTTTTATTTACAATATTAGTAGCAAATAAATTTACAACAACCAACAAACTAATAACAAAAAATTTCATATCAAATCCTTCTTTCTAAATATAAAATAACCGCAAATCAAGAAAAATATCCCAAGAACAACAGGATACACTATGGAATAAATAGCAAACAATGTTGAACCAAAAGTATCCAAAATAAAGTACGCTGCAGGTCCTATTACTGATAATTCAGTGTCAAATAATGCGATAGCCCCAATTCTAAACACTTGCATAGGGTTGAGAAGTGCTATTGCAAAAATAATATTATCACTTATCATCTCTTTCATCATAAGCCCTATAAGAATGATATCAATAAAGGCCAACAATAAAAGCCATATAAAAAATGCAACACCAACTGCTACTTCTTGATTTCTGACTATACTTGAGATAAAAAAACTAATACCTAAAAAATTGACACTCAACCCAAATAATAACCCTATATAAAATATAAATATATAATAATCAATGACGGCTCCAACCACTAGAGCATACAATAATGAAAATATTAATGCACCAAAAACTGGAACTATTACGACAAAAAGTCTTCCAAAGAACTTACCCATATAATATTGTCTAAGAGAAATTGGAAATGACAATAAATATTCTAATACAGAATTATCCCTATCGCCAGCTATACTTTTCACAGTCGTAATCAAAATAAATATTGGTAAAATAACAATAGAAATTTGAATAAATGAGAGTAGCAATCTACTGAGTCCACTAAAGCCAAGAATTTTTGATTCCGTTACTCCAGCAACTAAAAAAAGTGCCACAATTCCACCAAATACAATTGTATAAACTAAAAACCATTTTGTTTTAAACGATTCCAATATATCAAGCTTCATCACTAATAATAAATTTTTCATCTTCCAGCCTTCAGTACAGATTCTTCTACTTTTGAATAATCAACCAAATTTCGTTCTGGTATCATCTTTATTTTTTCTTTACTACTATGCGCAGCAAATCCATAACTCATAGGAGTCATATTAAAATCACTCCAAATGGCTTTTCTTGCATCTATCCAACCACCAGTATCTATATCTTTTACATAAATAATGGCCTCATTTTTCCAAGTTATATTTTGTTCTTTAAACCACAAAATTACACATCCTATATCATCAAATTTATACACTTTTCCATTGTGTGGATTTATAGTTTGAGCTGCATAGTTTCGTTCGCTGAGCAACATTTTGCATCGTTCACAAACATCCCTGTCCCAATTTATCTCTTTCGCACTTGTGTCAATTTTACCATCACAACCTACAAAAAATAAAAATAAAAATAAAAAACTAAAGTATTTCATCACTAACAACTTTTGCCAAATCCATAGTGATTGCACGATTTGCAATATGTCCAACCTCTTCAATTCTATGACTTATAAAAATAAAAACTTTAGAATCAATTTCTTTTAGCATTTTAGCAAATACATCTCTTGCCTGTAAATCTAAATTTGCCGTTGGTTCATCAAAAATAAAAATATCGCTTTGCTTAGCAAGAGCTATAGAGATAAGAAGTTTTTGTTTCATTCCCCCTGAGAGTTTGAAAAATGATTTATTCAGATTTTGTTCTAAATCAAATTGCAATCTATCTGCATACTCTTTAATTTTATTTTTATCTATTGTTCCGATAGTGGATGCATACTGTATGAGTTCATTGATTGTAATTTTTAATGGAGGTGGAAGTTGTGGTACAAATGATATTTTACCAAGTGTATCTACTCTATGTTTCGCAACCTCCATATCATCTATCAATACACTTCCTTTGTCAAGTATATATTCTCCAAGAATGGCTCTAATTAAGGAAGTTTTACCAGCACCATTTTGTCCCATTAAAATTATATTATCTCCTCTTTTAATGTTTAAAGTTACATTATCAAGTATTACTTTATCGCCAAATCTTTTAGTAGCATTTCTTACTTCTATCATTAGACTAACCCTCCTATTTTATTTTTAAAATTAAGACAATCATGATGACACACTTCAACACATCTACCACAAAGCGTACAATCGCCGTTTTCTATAAAAACATGGCTTTTACCATGTGTATCTGCATTCTTTTTAGCTATTTCGAGCACATGGGGAACAAGACAAACATTTGAGCAAACACCACAATGATCACATCTATCATCCCATTCTATTTTTTCAGCACTTACCCATCCAATAGCACTATAGGTAACTCCAATAGGACAAACATATCGACACCAAGCTCGTTGTGAATAAAAAACTTCAACAAGAAATACAATTATCACAAAAGACAATGCTGCGCTCCATCCATAAATAATAGCTCGACTTACTATACCTACAATGTTAAAAGTTTCAAATACTAAATAACCACTTGCAAATGTCAAACTCGAAAAAAGAATCCAAAAAAGATATTTTACCTTGTGATTAAAATTTCTCTCCTTAATTATTTTTTTACTGATAAGTGTACGATTTATTTTTTCTCCTATCTCACTTATTAAGCCATAAGGACAGATCCAAGAACAATAAGCCCTTCCTCCAAAAAATAGATAGAAGATAATAATAGTACTTGTCCCTAGTATAAGATTCGTAGGTATCTCATGATATGCTAAAAAAACTTGGAAAGCTATAAAGGGGTCAATTAAATGAAATCCAAAAAACCTTGAACCGCTTATAATTCCCTCTAAAATCTGAATATCAGCGTAATAAGAAAGAACAAATAAAAAGTGAAACCCTATAATGCTCAGCCAACGCCAAAATCTAATACTTGGTTTTCTTTTACCTTTTCCATCTGTAACCACAAAGGTATCCCAAAAAGGGATATTACCAATTGTACATCTCTCTTCATATTTATTCATGGTTATTTACCAAAATTTGAAATTTCACGCGCTAATAATTTAAGTTCATCATCTGTTGAATTTGTCAAGAGTCCAGCCATCATAGAGTTTTTAACTTTACCCTCTTTGTACTCATACAATTTTTTTATAAGCTCTTGTTCGCTTTTACCAAACAATATTGGACCAATAACTCCTTTCCCATTATCCCCATGGCAAGGAGCACACTTAAGAATATAAAGATTACTTACAGCAAATTCTCTATTTTCGTCTTTAAGATCTTTCACTTTTTGCTCTTCTTCAGTAAGGGCTTCCTTCTTCGACGTATTTGATGTACTTGGCTCTGCACTAGTTGCCACTATTTGTTTTTCTTCAAATCCATTTGATTGAGTCGTTTCATTATCATTTATCAACATATATCCCATAACTCCAAATATCGCCAACGATACCACTACACCTATTATTTTACTTGTATTCATTTTGTCTCCTTACTTCTTTGTTGAATTTTGCAATCTCTTCTGCAAGTTCTTTTATCTCTTTTTCTGACATATTTTGTACCAACTCTTTCATAAGAACATTCTTTTTCGTCCCAGTTTTATAAGCTGTTATCATCTTAAAAACATCATCACTTGTTTTGGAAAGCAACGAAGGACCTATTATTCCGTTTGCATAATCATCATGACAAGCGGAACATTTGACAATAAAATTATGACTTAATTTTTTCTTGAGAATATCCAAATTTAGTTTTTCATACTGATTTTTAACAGAGATTATTGCACCAATTTGCTTTGAAGTTGTCGTTTCTTCACCATCGGGTGATAAATTAAGAATTCGTTCGCCTTCAACATTATAGGTTGTAAATTGATTTAAAATATTGTCATTTGTCAATTCTTGCCCACTTGATACTTTTATATTTTTTATATCTTTTACCTCTTCTATGTTTTGTGTTACATTTGAGTCCTCACTCTTTTTATCAGAACAACCAACAAAAAGTAAAAATATCCCTAAAAATAATATCTTTTTCATACCTAGCCTTTATAATGTTGTGCAAAAGAAACTCTAGGAATAATCACTATTGAAGCTTCTTTCGTGGGACAAAGTTCTTCACAAACACCACATCCTATACATTGATCATTCACTTGTGGTAACCATCTTCCTTCACTATTTTGTACCATTTCTATCGCTTGTTCTTTTTGTGGAAAGGGGCACATATCAGCACAAATAGTACAAGGTTTACCTTCATATTTTGCATAATCATCAAGTATTTTTTGCTCTCTCTCATTTGAAGCTGTTGTATTTAAAATTCGTGCCAAATGATCTTTTGTGATATTTTCACCACGATATGCAAGACAATTGTTGGTATGCTTGAGATAAGCAACTCCCATTTTTACATCTTTTGCTTCACTTGTTGTGTGCTCTAATGCACCACTAGGACAAGCTAAAACACAAGGTAATAAATCACATAAATAACATCCTCTATCCCTTGCATTCACAAAAGGAGTACCAACAGCATGGCCTTTTGATATATCCAAAAGAGATAGTGTGTGATAAGGACACACTTGTACACATTGTCCACATTTAATGCAAGTTGCTAAAAAATCATCTTCATCTAAGGCTCCAGGAGGTCTTAGAAAAATATCGCTCGCTTTTAGTTTGGGCATAATTACCATGCCAGTACCACCCAAAGCAACGAAAGCGCTAACAACTGCAATTTGTTTTATAAAATCACGACGATTATTTGTATCAAGAGACTTCATTATATTTTGCCTTTATGTGTGGGAAATCATCTTGAAGCAAGATGTCTGGTTCAGAAAAAGGGATAAGCTTTGCAAGAAAATTAAGTAAACTCATAACGGGAGATCCATAAAAAAATTTAAGCGAATCATCGTAGAGCCATAGCTTATCAGCAAATGCCTTATTGATATATGGAGTATCTCCTATAGCATCATTATTTCTATCAAACCCTTCATAATCATCGAAATAGTTTCCTCTATATTCATTGAGCCAAATTTTAGAATTTGGTGTATCATTTATGATGGTTTCCATATTGCCTTTAAAATTATTACTATAAAAAAGACTTTTTTCACGGATAGCATGAAGTTGAATTCCTATTGAATTGTATAAAATATTATTACCTTCATAAATATTTGTTGTCCCTGGCTGAAAAGGAGAATCATCTATATAAAACCCCCTTGCATTGTATATGAGGGTATTGTTTATTATTTTAAAATTTGAAGATTCTTTCATCCCAATACCAACTCCAAAACCAATAGAATTTTTAATTGTATTATTGATGGCAGTTGTTCCATTGCTATACATAAAAAATATCCCTACTGAATTATGCTCATATATATTATTTTGAACTAAATTCTTTCCTGCATACATAAAATGAAGAGAGTATCTACAATAACTCCCTTTATTATTTTCAATTCTATTACCACTTGAATACCAAAAAACAGTATCCCTTGATTCAAATATTTCATTTTCAACGATAGAGTTTTCATTACTATACCATAGCCTAATAGCATCACCTCGTAGTCCTAACTCAAACCCTTTTTTAGAGGTAATGAAATTTCGTTCTATTTTTGACATATTTACTTTTTCAAAATCAATTCCATAAAGAGAGTCTTCTATAATATTGTCTATAATTTTAACTAGAAAAACATTTTTTGCAGATATTGCAGAATCAATAGTATCAGGATTACTACCACTACCACGAATGATAAGATTTTTCAGCGTAACATTGGATGATCGTATCTCAATCACACCACCACTCCCATCACCATCACCGTCAATAATTGCATTTTTATCAATGCCATCAATAGTAAGTGGCTTATTGATAATAAGCTTACCTTTATAAATACCCTTTGGAAGTTTAATAACAGCGCCATCTGGAGCATTATCAACAACCTGTTGTAAAATATTTATTTTTACTGGCTTTATTGCTAATCCTTCTGGACTAGTATTTGTAAGGCTACTACCACACGATGCTCCGCAAAAAGCATATGAATATAAAAATAATATGATAGTAGCTACAGGAATAAATTTCATTTTGTATTTTGTGATTCTTTTATCTTAGACATTATTGCTAAAAGAGAAAATGCTGCTATTACTATAAGGATAAAAAATCCAATCGTAGGGTAAGAATGCGTAGTAAACTGAGCTACTTTACCATCACCAAACACAGTAGGCATAAAAGGTTTAATAGTAAATGCACCAAAGTTTTGCATATTGTGGCCAAACCAATATAGCCAAGCCGAGTAATCAACAACAAACCCTACAGGTAATACCAAAGTAGGTATCATCAAAACTACTGCCGTTTTACTTCGTATAAAGTTAAACCAAATAATAAATAAAGTAATAAACAGTAAGAAATAAGGCATAATTTTTCGTTCAAGCACTCCACCAGTTTCCATTGGGAACATACCAATATAGTGATTTATTGTATTCATTTCATGTACATCACCACTATATCCATCAAAATGAAAATATACAGGGATACCATTTGGAAATGCTTCTTTCGGATAATTAGGTGCTTCAAGAGATACATACCAAATAGGAAGCGAAGCTACTCCAACTTCTGCACCAGTCTCTATCATTTTTTCTAAATCACCAACAGCTTCTACTGGAGTTGTATTGCTTACATATCTTCCATTTTGATAAAGATTCCATATTGTTTTTGAAAAGCTCGAAACTTTATCTCCCTCTCCATTTTTAATTTTTTCTCCCACACCCATAAAGCTAAAAGCAGGAAGGGTAAATGATACACTGAATATAAATAGTGCAATCAAAGAATACAAAACAGATTTTTTCATAAGTTACCTTTATATATATATTTCCCTATTCTTATAACAAGGATACGAAATTATACACTATAATATAAAATTTATACTTGACATTAGTCATTAAATGAAAGTGGTAAAATACCACTTTCATAAGGCTAGTTAAAATAATCCAGCATTTTTGTCAATCCATTTTAGATACTCAATAATGTCTTTTACTTCATTATCTTTCATATTTTGGTTTGGCATTCGTAGGTTAAAGTAATTAATCATCCCTTTAACATATTCTTCATTGTATTTAGCTTTTGGATCTTTGATAAAATCAGCAACCCATTTTTCACCACCTTTACCGTGTCTTGATAAAACTCCAGTTAAATCTGGTCCTGAACTAACTTTTCCAACAACATGACAACCAGAACATCCGCCTCTTAAAAATGCTTCTTCACCTCTTGATGCTGCTGAAGACATTTTTGTTGCCAATTCTTTTGCTAGATTGTTTTTAGCTCGAAGTCCAACATCGGCAGTTTTAACCATATATTGCCAAATTTGACCTTCCCAAAGAATAGCTCCCTCTAAATCGCCTTTTTTGAAAGCTGCATCAGATTTTTTCTTTTCAGCTGCAATTTTTCCATATTGGTCAAGTGCATCAGTAACCAAGTCTTTTACTTTTGGATATTTTTCAAAATGTTTTTCTTTTAAGAATTTAACAACACTTTGGATTACATCATCAGTTGCTTTATTGATAGCTACAGTTTTTTTGTATTCTGCCATCAATTGCTCTTTTGTCATTGTTTTCATAGCAAGTTTTTTCACTGGTTCATATTTTTTATTTGGATCTTTAACCATCAAATAACCCATCATTTCTAAGTGAAGAGCAGAACAAAACTCTGTACAGTAATAAGGGAATACCCCTTCTAAATCTGCTTTGAATTTAACTGAAACAGTTTTTCCAGGTTCAACTGAAGCATGAACATCCATTCCATCTATACCAAAACCGTGAGTTTCATCTTGTGCTCTTTCTAAGTTTGTTAGATAAATTGTAACATCATCACCTTTATTGACAGTGATATGCTCAGGGGTGATATGACTTCTAACTAAAGTTGCATACACTTTAACATCTTTGCCATTTCTAACAATTTTTTCTTGACCAGCTAGAGTCATACCTTCATGTTTTGTACCTGTTCTACTATTTGTACCCATATTGTATGTAACTTGAGTTTTTAGTTTACTAGCAGCAATAGAAATAACATCATGAGGCTCACCTAATGGTATTGGCATATCATATAGTAATTCCATTTTTGAACCACTAATATCAATCAACTGATGATTTTGTGGGTGAAGTGGACCTACTGGGTTAAATCTATCGATTGATAATTTATCAAGCGCAATAGCATATTTACCTTTTGGTTTTGTAGATTTCCCCTCCATTGAATCTAAGTGACCAATATTGTAATGAACATTGATTCTATCAAGGATTTTGAGAGTTTTATAATTCCATTTTACGATTTGGCTATCAACATAAAGCGATGTATAAATAACACCATCTTGCGCATCGTATGTGTGATGCAGTGGCCCAAGACCAAGTTCAGCTTGTCCATGCAATACTTTTTTCATATCAATAATTGGAATCCCAAAAGGATCTTTCCCAATAAAGTCTTTTTTATCTATTGCTTGTTTGATTTTTCTAAAATCATATACTGAAGCATGAGTATCTAGTTTTCCACCAATAACGATAAATCTTCCATCTGGGTTTACATCAACACCATGAGGAGATTTTGGTTCAGGAATCAAAAATAATGCTCCCGCTTTTACAGCAGCCGCAATAGTTACAACTCTATGATTATTAACGATTTTTGTATTTTTTGGGTCTTGCGCTAATTTTTCTAGCATTTGCCAATTATATACATGCATATAATCGGTATCATTTCTACTCATACCAGCTTCAAAAGGAGGCAATCCTTTTTCAATTCCACCTGTGTACATTTCACTATTAAATGAATTTGTAAAAGCCCATCCCATAGACTCACCTTTTCCAGCATCACTTAAATCTTGCATATATGGAGGAAGTTCAAGAGTAAAAGAGGCTTTTTCATCTATTCGACCTTTTTTATAATCAAATTTCCAAAGTGTAGCGGCACCTCTATAGCTTTCAACATATTCTTCTATTGGATGATATCCATTATCCAAAGGAGCAGCATATTGGGTAGATTCAATAACATACTCAGTATTTGGAGTTACGAATGCTCCACCATGCTCACTTTTTATAACTGGATTGGTAGCAATTTGAACAGTTTCAAAATCATGAAGATTAATTACACCAATTCTTGGATTTGCTTTATCATTGATAAACAAATAATCCCCCGTATATTCACCATTTTTTTCGGTAAGTGCTGGATGGTGAGTATCACCCCAATTTATCTCTTTACCTCTGATATTCCCTTGTCTTAGAACTTTTTTTGATTCTTCATCAAATCCATACCCTTGCCAAGGTTCTGGTGTAAATACACCAATATATTTATAGATTCTCATAGAAGGTACACCATAAACGAGAACCTGACCAGATTGTCCACCTGAACTAAACACTACATATTCATCTTTTCTACCTGACGGTTGATAAGTTTTAGCAGCCGCCAAAACATCTTTTTCTGAAAGCTTTCTGGCTTTCATTACATCCTGCAAAGTATTTGCAGCAAAACTAAGTTCTGAACCCAACAATAGTGCACAAGTAACTAGTGTTGTTTTTTTTAGAAACATTCGCATTAAAATCTCCTTATAGTTATTTATTAAATACGCCACATAAGTGTACTCTTTAAGTATAAATAAAAACTTGATCTTGGTCAAGTTTTTAACAATCAATTAATAATTATTTGATAGGGATTTAAGTAATGAAGTCACTGCATAATCAAAATAAAAACTGCATTATTTGTGGGTTTAAGATTAGGTATTGCGTTGCTATCGCAACTAGATTTAATTAAAACAGGTGTCATTTCACCAAATTTATAACCAAACTCAAGTAATATTAATTATTTTGTGAAATCATGGTTTGAAAAGTTTTTAGTATAGTTTTGTCAATTCTCCCCTTATCTGCTTCATTTTCTAATAGTCTAAAAATTTCATTATTTTCTATTTTTTCTTCTCTTTTTGTTTGATAGAGTATTACTATTTGAAAAATTCTGTCTTTAAGTGACAAATCACTTCCAGATAAATGAGAGGGATAACCACTTCCATCAATCCTCTCTTGATAATTTGAAGCTAGTTTAGCAATATCATCAAATCCATAAATCATAGATAATACCTCTCTTGAAAAATAAGGGATAGATTTAACAATATCATCTTCTACTTCATTTAAAGTATCTTGCTTCAAAACTATTTCCACAGGAATCTTTAAAACTCCAATATTATAAAAATATCCACATAAAATTACCCTTGAAGTGTCTTTTGCATCAAAATTAAATATTGCACACATATTTATAAGATTTTGAATAAGCTTTTCATCATATTCTTTTTGAATATATTGATAAATAGTTTTAGCTATAAATTTACCAACTATATGCAATTTTTTGTAACTTATCTCAATTGTATGGTCATCTAGCATATCTAGAATCAAAAATGGTAATCGTAAGGAGATAAGCTCTAACCAAAATATTTCTAGCTCTGCAAGATATAAAAAATTTTCTTTTATTATTTCATCAATATCTAAAACTTCTATGTGTTGAACTATTTCTCTCTTATTTTGAAGAAAATTATTTTTTATATCAAGATTCTCTTCAACAAATAATGCAATTGCCATAATCTCTTGAAATATTTTATTGGTAAATAACGAATTATCAATCCAAGGAAAAATATCTCTCTCCTCATTGTCGGTAAAGTGTTTTTCAAAAACAGCAAAAGAAAGAATATCACTCATCTGCTCTTTAGAAAATTGATTAAATTGTGCAATTCTTAAAGCAATAAAACAAACTCTTAATGAATTCCAATCGATTCCATAGTTATTTTTTGGAATAATCTGATCCATCATATCACTTAAAGATAAAGCAAAATTATCTCCATTAAATTTAACATGAGTCATCTTATCCATTTTCTTTATCTCATTTTGCTCCACTGCTACCTATTCATATTATCAAGTTATTTATTCTTCAAATCAGTCAAACAACTTCTATTTAACAAATAACAACAGATTTGATCTCTGTAAATTCTTCTATTGCAAATTTTGGTCCTTCTTTTCCAATTCCACTTAATTTTGTTCCGCCATAAGGTTGAATATCAAATCTTAGAGTTGGGATATCATTTATCACAACTCCGCCACAATCAGCTTCATTAATAAATCTTTTTGTTTGAGATAAATTATTCGTAAAGATACTAAACTGCAATCCATACGGACTATTATTCATTTTCTCTATCGCTTCATCATATCCGCTAACTTTCACAAGACTTACAATCGGAGCAAACACCTCTTCACAGATAATTTTCATCTCATCAGTCACATCAACCATCACTGTTGGATAAAAGCTTAGCCCTTCATGAATATTTCCACAAAGTACTTTTGCTCCCTCATTGACTGCACTGTTGACCCAAGAGATTGCTCTTTCCAGTGATTCTTCATTGATAAGTGGTCCAGCAAAAGTATCCTCTTCGTAAGGATTCCCTACTTTGAGCTTTAAAGTCTCCTCTTTTAGAGCCTCTGCAAACTTCTCATACACCTCACCATTGACATAGATTCTTTGCAAACTAATACATACTTGCCCACTATTGATAAAAGCACCATAAGCACATCGTTTTGCTGCCAACTCAATATCTGCTGTTTTATCTATGTAAGTTCCAGCATTTCCACCTAATTCAAGTGATACTTTTTTTATTCCAGCACTTTTAGTGATAATATTACCCACTGTAACACTTCCTGTAAAGCTAAGTACACGTGGGATATCGCTCGAAACCAAAGTGCTTCCAACTTCAACATCTCCGTACACCAAACTAATTGCATCTTTTATCGCGTAGGGACTTTCTACAAAAAGCTTCGCAAGCTTATAAGCAGTTAATGGTGCTTCTGGTGTTGGCTTCAGCACTACGGCATTCCCCGCCACAAGAGCTGGAGCAATCTTGTGTACTACAAGATTGAGTGGAAAATTAAAGGGAGTAATGCAAGCCACCACTCCAACCGGCTCCCTAAAATAGTAAGCTATTGTTTTTTTCCCACTTTTCATCGCATCAGTATTGATAGTATGCCCTTCAAGATTTACCATCGCATAGATAGAGAGGGTTATAGTTTCAATAGCTCTATCAACTTCAATCCTAGCAAATGTAATTGGCTTACCTACTTCATCTGTAATTGTCTGAGCGATATCCTCTTTCTCGATTTCTAATTTTTTTGCTACATCTTCAAGCCAAGCTATCCTTTGGGACAACAATGAAGCTTTTGTATCTTTTGAAGCCTTTTTCGCTATTTCTAAAGCACGTCTTGTATCTTCTGCTGTACACTTCGGATATCGCGAAACTATCTCCTTAGAATATGGATTAACAATATTGACAAAATCTCTTTCACCATCTTGCTTGCTCCCAAAAAATATATTTGCTAACATCTATTCTCCTTCCAAATTATCACTTCTCTCATAACATTGTCCAATCCCTACCAAAACATTTTGCGCTCATTGATCCAATCTTAATAAGTTATATAAAACTATAGTCAAATATTTTTAATAAATACTGAACCAATAATATTATAAAATTCAAAAACTATAAAACAAGGTGTTCAGAATGATTAAAAAATGTTTATTTCCAGCTGCTGGCTATGGAACAAGATTTTTACCAGTAACTAAGGCTATTCCAAAAGAGATGCTTCCAATCCTTACAAAACCGCTTCTTCAATATGGTGTAGAAGAGGCTTTAAGTGCTGGTTGTGACACTATGGCAATAGTAACTGGTCGAGGAAAAAGAGCGATAGAAGATCATTTTGATGTCAGTTATGAACTTGAACACCAAATACAAGGAACTTCAAAAGAATGTTTCTTACGCGAGATTCGAGCAATTATAGAAAACTGTACTTTTAGTTACACAAGACAAGTGGAGATGAAAGGCTTAGGTCATGCGATTCTAACAGGAGAAACTCTTATTGGGCACGAGGATAGTTTCGCCGTTATTCTTGCTGATGATCTTTGTGATAACAACGAAGGAGAAACAATCCTTAGACAAATGGCTCATATTCATAAGCGATATCCAGATTGTTGTATCGTAGCTATCGAGGAGATAGACAAAAAAGAGACAAACAAATATGGAATTATTGCGGGCGATATTGTAGAAGAAAACCTCTACAGAGTAACTAATATGGTAGAAAAACCAGAGCCAAAAGATGCTCCTTCAAATCTAGCCATCATAGGAAGATATATCTTAGTACCAGAGATTTTTGATGCCATTCGAGACACAAAACCAGGGAGAGGTGGCGAGATACAAATAACTGATGCTCTTTTGAAACTTGCGCTTCAAGGAAAAGTTTTGGCTTATAAATTTAATGGTAGAAGATTTGATTGTGGAAGTGTAGATGGTTTCGTAGAAGCTACAAACTATTTTTACAGTAAATCTCTTTAGTTAAGATATTAATAATATAATGATAGCCTTTTTAAAGTTGAACAAAAATAAGCAAGAATTGTTATTGCTAATCTTTACTTAACAAAAATTTAGGTAAAATCCAATCATAATTAAAGGTATCTATTTTTATAGATGCCTTTTATAATGTTTAGAGATAATTAATTAAGGCAGGAAACATGTTACTAACTCCAGGACCAACACCCGTACCAGAATTTGCAAGAGTTGCTATGGCAACAGAAACCCTTCACCATAGAACTCCAGAATTTGAAGCTATTTTTAAAAACACCAGAGAACTCTTACTTGAAATCCTTGATATGCCGGAAGCTTTAATGTTGGCTTCAAGTGGAACTGGAGCTATGGAAGCTTGTGTTCTAAATCTAACAAGTAAAAAATCATTAACCATCAACAGTGGAAAATTTGGGGAAAGATTTGGAAAAATTTGCAAAGCAATGAATATTCCAAATATTGAAATCAAAAATCCTTGGGACACTCCTGTTTCTATTGATGAAGTTATGGAGATTATAGAAAATGATAGTGATATTGATTCTATTTGCATTCAAATCTGTGAAAGCGCTGGGGGGCTTAGACATCCGGTTGAGAAAATAGCACAAAAAGTAAAAGCATTTAATAATGATATTATAATAATTGCTGATGGAATTACTGCTGTTGGTGTTGAAAAAATTGACACTACTAATATAGATGCTCTCATCACAGGAAGTCAAAAAGCTCTTATGTTGCCACCTGGCCTTGCCATGATTGGTCTTAGTAATAAAGCTGTTGAAAAAATTGAAGCAAATCCAAAGGGATACTACTTCAATCTTGCAATTGAACTAAAAAATCAAAGAAAAAACACAACAGCATGGACAGCAGCAACAACTCTTATTATAGGTCTTGGAGCTATGTTAGAAAAAATCAAAGCTGATGGATTTGAGACACTTTATAATGATACAACTGCAAGAGCTAATGCTACAAGAGAATCTTTAGAAGCAATTGGTCTACCAATCTATCCAAAAAATCCAGCAAATAGTATGACTACAATCTACACAGAAAAAGCAAACGAAATAAGAAAAATCTTAAAAAATAAATATGATGTAAATATTGCTGGGGGTCAAGATGATCTAAATGGCAAAATCTTTAGAATCAATCATATGGGACTAGTTGCTCCATATGAATCTGCATGGGTTGTCAATGCTATTGAAAAAACTCTTGATGAACTTGGAATTAGAGAATTTGATGGAACAGCAAATAAAGTATTTATGGAGAAACTTTTCTAATGATTTTTGAACATGAAATACCAGATGGTTGTAGACTTTATTTTGGTTCTATCGCTAAAAAGAAAAGGGTATTAGAAAATACTGTAAGTAACTTTTTTGATGCTCTTGGATTTTTGGAGGTAGTTACACCAAATTTTTCATACTCTGGACATCAAAGTATTGATGACGAAACAAAACTCATTAAACTTAATGATACAGACAATAACCAGCTAACTCTTCGAGCCGATAGCACCCTTGACGTAGCTCGAATCATCACAAAAAGACTTGGTCGGACAACTAATCATAAAAAATGGTTTTATATCCAACCAATTTTCCTATACCCTTCGATTGAAAACTACCAAATCGGATGCGAATGGCTTGAACATGAGGAGATAAGTGATATTATCAATCTTACAAGTGAAATATTTGGTCTTTTAAAAATCAATCCACTCCTTCAAATAGCAAATATTAACATCCCAAAAATTATCTCCACAGAGTTTGATATACCACTTAATTATTTTAAAAATGGTGAGATAAATAAATTATTTGACCTTAAAATAGAGTGGCTTAATTCTCTTATTTATGTACAAACAAAAGAAGATTTGGAAAAATGCTATAATTTTCTTCCCACTTGTTTGCAAGAAGAAGTGATGAAACTTATCCAAATTATCGGAAAATTAGAGTACAAAAATGTAATTATTTCACCACTTTACTATGACAGTATGAAGTATTATGATGATATCTATTTTAGAGTAATTGAAAGAAATGAAAACATCGCAAAAGGTGGAAGCTACAAAAGTAACGGAGTGGAATCTTTAGGATTTGCACTTTGCACAGATAATTTATTAAAAATTTTAAAAGACTAAGAGAGGCTAAAATGAGTAAAGCAGATATTATAGTAGGAATCCAGTGGGGAGATGAAGGGAAAGGGAAGATAGTAGATAAGTTAGCTCAAGAGTATAATGTGGTTTGCAGAAGTCAAGGTGGACACAATGCTGGGCATACTATTTGGGTTGATGGTGTGAGATTTGCACTTCACCTTGTACCGTCTGGTATTTTAAATCCAAAAGCTTCAAATGTTATCGGAAACGGTGTTGTTTTAAATCCACCATCACTTATCAAAGAGATGGAACAATTTTCTAACCTTGAGGGGAGACTTTTTATTAGTGATAAAGCTCAACTTAACCTTCCTTACCATAGCTTGATAGATCAAGCAAAAGAAAAACTCAAAGGTTCAAGTGCGATAGGAACAACTGGAAAAGGGATTGGACCTGCATATTCAGACAAAATCAACAGAGTTGGTCATAGAGTTGGAGAACTTTTAAATCCTGTAAAATTGTATGAAAATATCATAAGTTATTTTGCTCAAAATAAAATTATCTTTGATGCTTTAGAGATAACTTTACCATCAAATGAGGAATTAAAAACTCAAATTGAAGAATATGCTTCTAAACTTTCCCCTTTTATTATTAATACTACAAATTATGTCTGGAAAGCTTTAGAAGAGGATAAAAGAGTTTTACTTGAAGGTGCACAAGGAACTATGCTTGATATCGACCATGGAACTTACCCTTATGTTACGAGTTCAAATACAGTAAGTGCTGGAGCTTGTACAGGTCTTGGGCTCAACCCAAAAGATATAGGGACTATCACAGGGATCACAAAAGCATACTGTACGAGAGTTGGAAATGGACCTTTTCCAAGTGAAGATTTTGGTGATGATGGCGAGACTATGGCTAGAGTTGGAAAAGAGTTTGGAACAACAACAGGACGAAAGAGAAGATGTGGTTGGTTTGATGCTGTTGCTGTTAAGTACGCAAGTAGGCTCAATGGTTGTGACCAATTAGCATTGATGAAACTCGATGTTTTAGATGGATTTGAAACTATCAAAATTTGTGTTGCTTATGAACTAAATGGGGAAAGAATAGATTATGTACCAAATGATTTAGAAAATGTTACACCTATTTATGCCCAAATGCCTGGATGGGAGAGCGTTGTTGGATGTAGAGAATTTGATAAATTACCAAATGAAGCAAAAGCTTATATCACAAAAATTGAGTTGCTTACAAAAACAAAAGTGGGAATCATCTCAACTTCACCTGAGAGAGAAGATACAATCATAAGATAGTTAGAGAGTTAGAAAGAGATAGAATTAAAGTAAGGGATAAAAATTATGAAATTAAGAAAACAACATGCAAACTTTTTAGCTAGAAAAATAACAAAAGATTTAATAAATAGTGTATTTGTAGAATTAAGAAAAGATAGAATGGCTATCACGGAAGAGTGTGAAAGAATTTTACTTGAAGATATAGAAAAAGAGATAAAACTTGACGAACAAGTGAATATCATTTTAGAAAATATGGAAGATGATATTCAATTTTACAATGCTGATTTTAAACAACTCTTTTGGATGACAAAGAAAAGACTTGCAAATGAGTTTGATGTCAATCTTAATTTCGAAGATAGGTTTTCAAATATTGCACATAGTATTATGGATTTTTTATACGAAGAGGACTTTATACATTTTACAGTCTCCGACAATCAAGTAAAAAATTTAATAGCAAACTCAATAGACCAATTTATTAAGGGGTATGAAGAAGCTGATAGTTTAGCTTACGATAAAATTAGAAACTACACAAGAAAGCTTATTCCAGGAACGGAAGACTACGAGTTGATTTTCAAACGACTTTATGAGGAAGAATTAATAAAAAAAGGATTGTTATAATGGAACGAATTTACATTTATCTTGAAAATGGCACTTTTTTAGAAGCCGATAGTTTTGGTGCAAGTGGTACAAGTGTTGGGGAAATAGTATTTAATACATCTTTGACTGGTTATCAAGAAATTACAACTGATCCAAGTTATGCTGGTCAATTTATTACATTTACTATGCCTGAAATAGGGAATGTGGGCGTTAATGCAGCTGACAACGAATCTAAGATTGCTTATAGTAAAGGTGTAATTGTAAGAGCTTACAATGAAGCATATTCAAATTTTAGAGGAGAAAGAAGTTTTAGTGAGCTTTTAAAAGAGCAAGGAGTTTTGGGTATTTGCAACATTGATACAAGATTTCTTACAAAAATGATAAGAGATGAAGGCGCTATGATGATGATAGCTTCCACTGAAATTTCTGACATAAACGAACTCAAAAAAGTTCTAGAAAATAGTCCAAGAATTGAAGATATTAATTATATCAATGAAGTGAGCACGAAAGAAGCTTATATTCACAAATACGGAGCTTGGAATCATTCAATTATGGATTACAATAAAGCAGTTATGAGTGATAAAAAAGTTGTTGTTCTTGATTTTGGGGTAAAAAGAAATATCTTAAATGAACTTGTTGAAGCTGGTTTAGAAGTGGAAGTTATTCCAAATACATTTAAAGCGGAAGATTTAATTACAAGATATGAGTCTGGCGAAATTGGCGGAATTTTTTTAAGCAATGGACCTGGTGATCCACTAACTCTTACAAATGAAAAAGAACAAATTCAAAAACTAATTGACAAAGATATTCCAATGTTTGCTATTTGTCTTGGGCATCAAATGCTTAGTATTGCACATGGTCATGATACATATAAATTGAAATTTGGGCAACATGGTGGAAATCATCCTGTTGGAAATGAAAATAAAACGGTTGAAATAACTGCACAAAATCATAATTATAATGTTCCTGATAGTATCACAGAAATTGCAGATATAACGCATATCAATCTATTTGATCAAACAATTGAGGGTGTAAAATACAAAAATAAACCAATATTTTCAGTGCAACACCATCCAGAAGCAAGTCCAGGACCACATGAAAGCAAATACATTTTCAAAAAATTTGCCGAGATTGTAAGATAACTGAATGAAACATTTTAGATTTTCTATTATTTTTGCTTTTTTTGCACTCAGTGTCGCTGGTTGGTGGGGATATACAAATGGTGGAATGGGGATGGCTTTTAGTCTAATTTGGCTTGCTATTGTCCTTTCTGTAATGGAAGTTTCCCTTTCATTTGATAATGCTGTTGTTAATGCTTCCATCTTAAAAGATTGGGATGAATGGTGGAGAATGATTTTCTTAACAGTAGGAATGATTGTTGCTGTTTTTGGAATGAGACTTGTATTTCCACTTGTAATAGTTGCAGTTACTGCGGATATTGGAATTATTGATGTGTGGAATTTGGCAATTAATAATCCAGATGAATATTCAAAAGCACTCACTTCACATCATGGGGAAGTATCGATATTTGGTGGAATGTTTCTTTTGATGGTATTTTTAAATTTTATATTTGATAATGAAAAAGATATCCATTGGCTTGGTGTTATGGAGGAGAAGCTTGGTGTTTTAGGTCGTGTTGAATCTATTTCTCTTTTTATAGCATTACTTGCATTGATGTTTTCTTTAACTTTGGTAGAAGAGAATGAAAAATTTACAATTCTTACTGCTGGGATATGGGGGCTTATCATATACATTGGTGTTGCAATGATTGGAAGTCTTCTAGAACATGAAAAACCAGATTCAAATGCCGTAGATTTTGTAAAAAAAGGAACTATTGGTGGATTTATCTATCTTGAAGTTTTGGATGCTTCTTTTTCATTTGATGGTGTTATTGGGGCTTTTGCTATTACAAAAGATATTGTTGTTATTATGATTGGTCTTGGAATTGGTGCTATGTTTGTACGATCAATGACTATTTATTTGGTTGAGAAAGAGACACTTTCAGAATATAGATACTTAGAACACGGTGCTCATTATGCAATTGGTATTTTGGCTGTAATAATGCTTTTGAGTCTTAAATATCATATTTCTGAAGTTATAACTGGATTTATCGGGATACTTTTTATTGCTCTTTCAATCTGGTCATCTGTAAAACACAATAGATTAGAAGCGCTAAAAAATTAAAAGCTCAAAATAGCCGACTCTCCGTCGGCTTCTAAAAAATCACTTCATGGAGATAGATATGCCATTTGTCCTCAAAAAATATCACTTCACTACACATCAAAAAATACAATTTTTACTCCAAAATGAGCTTGGATTTGATAAAAGCGTCGCTCAAAGGCTCCTCTCAAAAGGGAGGGTTTTTGATAATGAGGGGAAAACCTTGCTTTATGGGGAAATTGCAGCAGCAAACTTTATAGAAATCGCTACATTTGAGGGACGAACAAGAGGGCTTCAACCCCTTTTTGTTTGTGATGATTTTGCTATTTTTGATAAACCCTCCGGGCTACCTGTCCATCCTGTTTCTAAAAAAACAGAATATTCTTTGCTTGATGAAATACGCTACCATTTTGGAGAGAATGCAAATCTAGCTCACAGAATAGATCAAGAAACCTCTGGACTTGTTTTAATAGTGAGAAATAAAAAGAGTGATGTTCTTTTAAAAGAGATGTTTGTAGAAAAAAGATACGAAAAAAGATATTTAGCTCTTGTTCACGGGAAAATAGACAACGAGTTGATGATTGATACTCCAATTGAAAAAGAAAATGGAATGATTGGTGTGCGAATGATGGTGAAAGACGAGGGGAAAGAATCTCTCACTTTTATAACTCCATTACAATATAATAAGCAAACAAATCGAACTTTAATAGAGGCAAATCCAAAAACTGGAAGACAGCATCAAATACGTGTTCATCTTCATAGCATAGGACACACAATCATTGGCGACCCAATTTATGGAATTGATGATAAAATAGCCGATAGTTATCTTTGTAAAACACTAAGCGTTAGTGACCGAATCCATTATATGAAATGTGATAGACTGATGCTCCATGCTAAAAGCTTGGAGTTCAATTATTTGGGAGTTGAATACAAATTTCTCTCAAAACAAAAATTTGAATAAAGAGGGAAAGAAATGGGAAATATAGCTGTAGTGGGAGCTGGAAAATGGGGAGAAGCACTCCATTTTGCACTTTCTCAAAAAAATGAAGTTTTCATCACTTCACGAACAAAAAGAGAAATAAAAAATTTTGTTTCCCTTCCGATAGCTTTACAATGTAATTATCTTATCATTGCTATCCCTACCCAAAGTGTAAGAGCCTGGTTAAAAGAAAATTTTATCTATCAAGGGCAAAAGATTTTGGTTGCTGCAAAAGGGATCGAAGCGGACACTGGCTCATTTTTAAAAGAGATCTATGAAGAATATATACCTAGTGAAAATCTTGGATTTATTAGTGGTCCATCTTTTGCTAGTGAAGTTATGAAAGGTTTACCAACTGCTCTTGTCCTCAACTCTTCAAGTCAAGAGTTTTATGATGAGTTTGCTCCATTTTTCCCAAACTTTATCAAAACATACTACAGCGATGATGTAATAGGTGCCGAGATAGCTGGAGCCTATAAAAATGTTTTAGCGATTGCAAGTGGAATTTGCACAGGACTTGAACTTGGACAAAATGCAAGTGCAAGTCTTATTTCTCGTGGGCTTGTGGAGATGGAAAGATTTTCAAAATATTTTGGAGAAACAAAAACTGAAACTTTTATCGGATTAAGTGGTGCAGGTGACCTCTTTTTAACAGCTTCATCAGTACTAAGTAGAAATTATAGAGTGGGGCTTGGATTGGCTCAAAATAAACCATTAAGTAAAATTTTAGAAGAATTAGGAGAGGTTGCTGAGGGGGTCAAAACAAGTGAAGCTATTTATAATCTTTCTTTAAAGCTAGGTATCTACACTCCCATAGCAAAAGAAGTTAAACTTATCCTTGATGGTAAAGATCCACAAGAGAGTCTGAAAGACTTGCTTAGAAATTAAAAAATAATTAATAGCTATTCATGTACAATCATTCCAAATTAAATCAAAAGAACAATAAATGAATAATATAATTAGAAATTCTCTTCTTTCAATCATTATCATAACTTTTATAACGGGTTGTGGAAAGAATGCAATAGATATCGCTTCATATCCAACAAAAATAACTAACAAAGTAGAGATTCCTGAAATTTGTATGTCACAGTATAAATCAGCGATGCCTACCGTTACTGTCATTGATTTTACAAATAATTCTACTTTTGGAAAAGCTGACATTAGCAATTCAAATTCGCAAAGAGATAGTTCTGCTATTATTGGAGCTGGAGTTGGTCCTCGTGGATTTGTGGCTGGTGGAGTAAGCCAAACAAATACAAAATCAAATAGTGAAAATCGTATCGTTGATGCAAAATTATCAGAATCCTTAATAAGTCCGGTAGAAACTTTGATAATAAACTCTGGTGGAGCGAAACTAATGAGTAGAAGTGATATGTCAAAAATCAATGCTGAACTTAAATTTCAAGATAGTGGCTTAGTTGACCCTGAGAGTGTTGTAAAATTTGGAAAGCTTTCTGGTGCTAAATATATCGTTACAGGTTCGATAGATAATGTTGAACAAAAATACAGAGATAATTCAGTAGCTGCAAAAGCAGTTCATGAATCAACTAAAGATTCTGATAAAAATGCTGTAAAAATTACCAGCCTCCTTCTACAAATAGGTGCTACTGTAACGGACGGTATGATTATCACAAGCAAAATGACAGTTAAAATCCTTGATGTTGAAACAGGGCAAGTTGTGCTTACAAAATCTTTAGAAAAATCAGTAAATATTGGGAAAATGAAAAATCCAAACTATGATCAAGTGGTAGGCGCTATCAAATCAGCCATGATTGGGGCATTACCAGAACTTGAAGCTGATTTTGCTGATTATTTTTCAGTAAAAGGATATATTACTCAAATTAAATCAAAAGGGAAAGAGATAATAGTTCAAGTAAATATCGGAAAAGATTTAAAAGTGGTAGAAAATCAGATTTTCAAAGTACTCAACTTTGATACCTTAACAGATCCTATAAATGAAAAAGAGAGTTGTGATATTTCTATTAGTAATGTAAAATTAAGAGCAACACAACAAATTACACCAACAACAACTTGGGTAACGATAGAAGATGGGGATGGGACAAGTTTAAAAGTAGGACAATTAGTACAAAAAACACACGAAAAGGCTGGCTTTGGCATTCCTAAATTTTAAAAAATCAATAGCAATTTTATCCATCGCTTTGGCTTTTGTTGGATGCGTAAGTAGCAATAAAGAGACACCTCTCCCACAATGGTATCTTGTCGCTCCAATTAATACAGCTCAGTTTTTATATGGCGAAGGGGAAGGAACTAGTTTAGAAGAAGCGAAAAAAAATGCTCTGAATACTATGGCTTCAGGGCTTGTAGTTTCTATCTCTTCAACAATGCAAACTTCTACAAAATCAACAACGGGAACATCAGGGAGCAGTTACTCAAAAGATGTTTCAAAAGATGTCAAACTAGAAGTGCAAAAGATAAAATTCACAAATGCTGTTGTTAAAAATAGTGAGATGATAGGTGGAAAATTTTATATCTTGATGCAAGTGAATAGACAAGAACTTTTTGCACAGCAAAAAGGGGAATTTGACTCAAAAGATAGTAGAGCTGATGAGCTTTTTGGTTCACTTGAAGGGAAAGCAAAACTTGACCAAATCCATATTTTACAAGATATGTATCCACTTTTAAAAGAGACAAAAGCGCAAACTATTATTTTAAATGCTATCAACAATACTTTCCCATATGCAACTTATACAAAAAAATATGATAGCTA
>DYPS01000185.1 GCA_020719775.1 Desulfosporosinus sp.
ATCAATAGATACTATTTCGACTCATTTGTGCCTTTTTTTTCTTTATGAAGAAAGAATGTCTAAATTTATTGTCTCATGAGAAACGGCCATTGTCACATTATATTCGCTCAAATCTTAGACTTGCAAATAAATGTTCTTATTGTTAAGCTCTAAAGGCTTGTTTTCATTGCTCAAATCTTTTCTTTTATCATCTTGCTTCTTCGGGGATACATAATCTAACTTTATCCTTGGACCTACTTTAGACTTCATGCAATAATCAATATAAACAGTATAAAATAGTGAAATACAAAGCAAAACAACCAAGTAAATAACTTAATGAGACTTGAACTAAACTAATTATAGTTAAGTCTTCAGCTTGTCCAAAGCTTTACAAATTTATAAGTAAGTTGAAAAACATGAATAAAACAACAACCCATTAAGCGCATATTGTTAGGATGTTCATAAGTTTGTTTATGTAAGGTCTTATCAAGGTAGCCATGATACTGAAGACTAATTGAATTATTAATATTAAAATGCATCGGTAAGTTGTAGTCTTTTAAACTGAAATCAAATGCAAAGGCTGACAAAAATAGCAATCTATTAGAAATTGAGTTAGTCTTGAGCTGTATTTTATTGTTAACGTTTTGCCACTCAAATCTTATAAGTATGACATATTAATTACCAAGTTCTTGCTTTACATCCAAGAGTCTTCAACAGTCATTTTTGGACCTATCAATTGTAGTCCTTCTTTCCAATTTCAAAAGGACAGTTTGAGTAATTTTGAAGTTTTGAGTGTCAATGATTATGTCTGATCTTATAATTCTGAAATTGATGATAATTGTTGGTTTTTTTTACATCAAGTAGCTTTATTACTTATACATCAAATACATGAGCACACTGGTATCATACGCGTTGGAAACTCCTTGATTTTTCAAACTCTTATTTCCTAAATAGTTAATATAGTACTTCTGAGATTAAGAGACTACCCGGTTATGAAAAAATGAAGTGAGTCATAATAAAATGTCGGAATATCTGTTGAAGTCCAAATATAATTTTCCAAGCTCTCTTTATATCTATTTACAAAGCATTTTTATGCATATTGGATAGATATTAGAGTAACTTCGCAATTTTATACTATTTTATTTGTTTGGTCGGAAATTTTTATAAAAAGGCACAAAGCTTTTAAGTGATAAAAGAACCTTCCTTCTTTTCAATTTAAAATTGGCAAGAAACAAATTTCTTGATAAACTTTTAATGGTTTTAAATGATCGATATAAAGTTTATCAGTTATATTAAATCAGTTGATTAAAGAAGTTCTTTGCTTTAAAATACTTAAATCAACTTGTCGTTAACTGACTTCCAGAAAAAATTAAACACATTTAGCATTCCATCGATCATCAGGTTCAGTTTTTATTTTGATCGATATTCAGCTTATCTATTGATAAAGTA
>DYPS01000186.1 GCA_020719775.1 Desulfosporosinus sp.
TGTTGTGTCCTAAAATGGGAGATTGCGGGTCAAGCCCGCAATGACAAAAGGGGGGTTTTTAGAGGTTCCCTGTACAAGTTTGCTAAATCTTTGTGAGGTTTGAATATTGCCTTTGTCTATCACAAAAATACTCCAAATGGAATAGCAACCAAATCATCACTAAACTCAACCACCATATCGCCATTGTAAAAGACCACACCTAAGCATTTTTTATCATATCTATTTTGTAAGTCTATGATATGTTTAAAATCATCTTTTTTTATACTGCTACTTTGTTTGACCTCAATCGCTAAAAGTTCATTATCTACTTCTATGACGAAGTCTATCTCTTTTTTATCGTTGGTTTTGTAGTGAAACATCTGTGCTGATTTTTGTAAATATGAGAGGTGTTTTTGAAGTTCGCAAAATATATATGTCTCAAAAATCTGCCCGCTATATGTTGAGCTTAGAAGCTTCTCTTTTGAGTTTATTTTTAGCAAACTACATAGCACTCCCGTGTCATTAAAAAACACTTTTGGAGATTTGACAAATTGCTTGCTGATATTGACAAAGTAAGGTTTTAGAAGTGTTGCTTGGTAGATTCGGCTTGTGATGGAGAGGTAGTTTTCTGTAGTGATATCTTTTATTCCTATATCATTGCTTAAGCTTGATTTGTTGAGTATCGTGCCACTGCGTGTCGCAAGTACATTGATAAACTTGATAAAACTCTCTATATCTCGTATATCCGCCAAATCTCTTGCATCTCTTTCTATATAAGTTGCGATATATGAAGTAAACCACAACTCTTTTGACAAACCACTCAGCTTTAAAATCTCAGGATATCCACCATCTAAAATATGCTCGCATACTTCATTGGTGTACTCTTTTTTGGGAAGTTTAAAATCTCTTTTTAGTAGTTTTTCTATGATGTTTTCATTTGGTTTATCATTTTTTTCTTTGGAGCTTAGTGGACGAAGTCGTAGTTCGCAAATTCTTCCAGCAAGAGTATCTTTGCTCTCTTTGTGATCCAATACATTTGAACTACCTGTAAGCAAAAAGTTTCCATTTGTTCTATTTGAGTCGATGTGTATTTTGATGTATTCTAAGAGTGTCGGCACTTTTTGTATCTCATCAAGACAGATAGGGAGTTCAAGGTTTTTCAAAAATACTTTTGGATTCTCTTTGGCATAAAGTCGAAGTTCCCCATCATCAAAAGTGAGATAGTTTTTAAAGTTTTCAAGGGCAAGGGTCGATTTGCCGACTTGTCTTGCACCATTGAGCAATACTATAGGAAAAGCATCAAGAGTAATTTTAAGTATTAACTCTAAGGTTCTTTTTTTCATTTTTGCTCTTTAATGGTATATTTATTGCCATTATAGTATATAAATTTAAAATATTTATCTGATTTTTATTTTTTGGGCTGGGTACTCATAGATGATTCTTGTTTC
>DYPS01000187.1 GCA_020719775.1 Desulfosporosinus sp.
AGGACCAGGTCAATATGAACTGACACATTCAAGACAAAAACATGCTAAATCTCAAACTGTTTTTCCTCAATATCAAATTGCAAATTTGAAGGCTACAGTTCCTTCAATACCAGTTGACAATTTAGGTTTCAAATAGGATGATAATAATGGAATGATGAAGGTGCTCAATCCTAAAGTAGATACCCCACATCCCGGATCTTATGAACTGAGAACCAATAATAATGCAAAAGGGGTTGTCCCTTGGAAAAATTAAAAAATGATGGCTAAATAAGCAGAAAATGCACCTGGTCCTGGGGAATATAATATTAATACTCAAACCAAAAAGCTGTTGTCGTCTTGCTTCGTATCGACTACAGACAGATTTGGTAAAATTAAAAAGTTTAGATAATAAAAAATTCCAGGACCTGGGGCCTATCAGGCAAATACAACCAAGCAAGTAAGCCATAACAAGGCGGCTTAAAATTATTTTAACTCAAAAACATCTCGTTTTTAAAGAAACTATAATGAGTCTAATGTTGGCCCTGGAGACTATTCTCAATAAAAGATAAAATCGAAATCAATGAGTCAAATCAAAAAGAATATCTACAAGGACTAATCAATAGTTAAAATTCCAAATAAAAAATCAATTTTATAACCGACCAATAACAATCCTGGACCTGGAGAGTATCGGACTAATTTGGGCATGTCATATCAACTACATCGAGCACTTTTAAGAAAACAGGCAACTGATGTCATGCCGAAATAAAAGAGAAAACTATTTGAAGTAAATCAGGAGGAGTTGAAGCCTGGACCAGGAAGCTATGAGACAAATGTTAAGGTGGCACTTCCAAAAGGAAAGATTTGGAAAAATACAAATGTGGTTAATTTAAAGCAGTAGCAAGAATAAACTCCATCCCCTTTGGACTACTCAAACTTTAATTATACGATTTAGGCTAAATTAAAGGAAAAAAGGAATAAAATCACTTTAACTGAAGAAAAACCATTTAACAGTGGAACTGAGAGATTTAAGCATTACGCTGTGAAGAGTCAGATCGACGAATATGCAGATTAACCGGATCATTAAATGGGGACTGAGCAGTTAGCTAAAGAAGGTGATAGTAAAAGAGTTAAAAGATTGATGATGACTACAATAAAGGTGAGGGTGCCTTTTGGTATTTCTTCCAATAAATTTTAATAAAAATCATCCTTTTATCAGGGACCTGATTTCTACTCTCAAACTTAGCAATGGGTAAAGCCCAGTTTTAACATTCGTGGAAAACTACAATGATTTTTTAATGTTTAGTTTGTTAATAATAAAGTATATCCCTAAAATATTTATGAAAAATATATTATTTTAGAATGATGGCGTCTAAGCAAATACAAAGGTCATTATTATTATGGATAATAAAATAAAATTAGCTATG
>DYPS01000102.1 GCA_020719775.1 Desulfosporosinus sp.
CCCAACCCCAACCCCAACCCCAACCCCAACCCCGTATGCAATAAAATCATAAGTTGTTTATAAAAACCTGTCAAATAAAAATCTATTGACAATCTTTATTAATTATGCCCAATATTGTCATTAGAATGTTAGATAATGCTTGTGTTCTATAATGTTCACAGATTAATTTAATATTTATATTCTTTATTTTAATTTTTAAGATGGCCACAAAGTAAGCTCAACCAGTTGAGAAGCAGGCTAAGGTTAAAACCGAAAAGAAGGAGCAAGTTGAGGCTAAAGTTTCACGTGCTTTCACCATCGATTGCTCAAAACCTGTTGAAGATAAGGTTTTCAATACCACCAACTTCGCAGAATTCCTCAGACAAAGAATTAAAATTGGTGGAAGAACCGGACACCTCGGAGAAACAGTTAGAGTTCTCAACGATGACAAGAAAATCACCCTTAAAGCTGAGGTCGCCTTCTCAAAGAGATACCTTAAGTACCTCACCAAAAAATATCTGAAAAAGCACAACCTCAGAGAGTTCTTGTACGTCGTGGCTGCCAACAAGTCATCTTACCAAATCAAATACTTCAATATCCAACAAGAAGGAGCCGACCAGGAATGATCTTCTCTTTATTTAAAAAACAAAAACATACTCAGTTCAACATATAGTATACTGGTCGAGCAATGACTCAAATACCACATTCTTTACGCATTAAAATTGAAACATAAAGTGGGAATAGACTTTGAACTTGAATTTATTTTTAACAAGGTTTAACTGTCCGCTGCGAAGTTCATTTTTACAAATAGTTCTAAAATAATGAAGGTAAATCAATGTTATGAAATTGGGGCGTATTCTTCGCTTGGTCCTTTAAAGACATATTTAACATTTCCTCCGATTTCTGTTATAGCTTTTTTGCAGTCGTTGTCTTTGACGAATGTGAGTACAACGATGATGACTTTGATGATGAAAATGACAACGCTAATGAATATCGTAAAGTTGCAAAGACTGCTTTCTCTGTTATCATAGCCATTCCAAGTCACAGCCCAGTAGATGATCCAAATGAAGTCTACCAATAACGAAACTGCCATCAAGTACCATAATCTTGTTTTTTGTTTGACGAAGGAGTTGTCCCAAAGTAGCAGAACGAAGGCGAATAGTGGTAGGTTGTAGTCTGGTCTTTCGAAGTAGGTGAACAACGATAGGATTATGACTGCCATAAACATCTTATTGATGTGCTCGATCATCTTCTTATATTCAATTATTTATTTAAATATAGTTCAGTCTAACTAAGTGGAAAGAAAAATAAATGAAGCACTATGGAAGAAAATATTTTAAAATTAGATGTAGTTATTTTAATAAAAAATGAAGCTAATGTCAAATAGGCAACATATATTTTAGGTTTAAGAATTTAAGAATGAAAAAATCATTGGATATCTCATTCTCCCCAATTCTTTTAATTTTCAGAAATAATCGTTCATCTAGCTTTGATGACCAAAGCTTTCTGGTTCCGAAAATTATATTGCAGTAAGATACTGTGATCTTGCTTCACTCACTACTATCTTTTCCTATAAACTCAAATTGATTGCCATAGTCTCATTTTCTAGTTAAAGTGTCTATTTATTAAATATCCATTAAAGGCCTTTTAGAACAGCTTTTTCAACATTTACAAAAGCTTATTCGCTACACTCGCTTTTGTTTAAGGAAAGCATATATTTTTTAATTTCCACAACGCAATGTTATGGATCAATCGATCTGTCAACAAAATGAATTTCTAAGAAATTCTTCAGAAATTTCTTTAAATCCATATTTTTACACATTTTTTGATGATGGGAGCGACACTGCTCGGCACTTCTTGATTTGATGAATTAACTCATATAAACAAAAATTCCTCTCCGATGAGCCCTTCTCTTAAACTCTTCATGCTTCATCATGATGAAGAAGACATAGTGTAAATTTTCAGTAAAAACCCACTGCTATATTTTTTCTGGCTTTTTTTTTTTTATGCTCATAAGCTAAAAAGTATTAAGTATAAACTGAAATCAAAATCTTTGAGTTTTTAAGTTCTTACAGGTTAATCAGTTTTACCTGTTGATAAAAATCAAAAGCAAAGCTATTCATGATTTTACAAGAGATAATAAATAAAGCAAGTAATTTATTTTGATTATTACTTTTTAATTTTGATTCAACTCAGTTTAATATATGCCAAAACTTATATAATCCTTTACTTACTTAGACTTGATAAATATAAGCCTTGAAAATTAAAAAATCAAATCTATCTGACTTGTAAAAGATTAAATAAGATAAAATAGGAATAATAAATTTATTTACTATTCTTAGCAAAAACAAAAAGACGATAAACATGACTTAAAAATCAAGCACATGATTTATTAATATATAGTTTTGGCTTTATATTTTCTAAATATTAAAAATTAAAAGAGAAAGCCTAAATGTTTTTTTCTAATAATTTTCAATAAATAACTTAAAAAATGTTTTAAATGTTGTTATTTATAATAGTTTAATGTCAGAAAAATATAATAGCAAACTTCAAGAATTGACCATACTCATCAAGAACGAAATCAACATCATCGAAAACGGAGGAAAATTGTCATCCTTCAAAAGATAAGTCAAACCCAGATAAAAATAATTATGTAACGACCTCAAAAGCGTAACCAAAAATGGATTTAGTTGCTGAAATAAGTGGCGGCAAATGGACTGATTAACAGTGAATGGATAGATGTCCGTAACTACTTTATCATTACCATCAAAGAACTGCTTGATAACTATAACCAACTGTATAAAGACAGCAAAACTTTTGAAGAGGAAAAAGAAGTCATTCTCCAGTACTTCATCTTTTTTGAAAAGTAATACTTACACTATGTAGACCTCCATTTACCTTGCAAAGGATAGCTGAGTTAATTATTGAGCCTGAAAAATATTATAAGAGTACTAAAAAAATTCTATATGCTTTTGAAAAACTTGTAAATGTGAGTGATCCTGATGATAGATGAGTATCTTAGTATTAACCTATGTAGTCATTTCAAAATACAATTAAAAAATAGGCTAATAGTTTTAATCACTTTGTTTTGTTTGAGTAAAATTAGATGCATCAACATTCCATTATTTTAAGAGGAAAAAATGTTTTTTGACTTAATTATTAAATTATGGATGTCCAAAAAGCCAAGTTTTACTTTATATTTTTAAGTAATTTATTAATATGAAGGAAAATAAATACGGAATATCAACTAATATTTTTTTGTTCATCAATAGCTCTTCAGGAGGAGGTGTCGGCAACGAAATAATCTAGCAAAAGGTAATAAATAAATAACCCAGCTCACATAAAAAACTTTCATAGTCAAAAGTAGTCAAAATCCAGATTCCAGCAAAACAGAAGAAGTACCAGTTCATTTCTTCAATTTGAAGGAAGAAACACAGAGAAAAAATGGATTTGAGCAAGCAAAGACAGCAATAGACTAAGGGACACCAATCATCATAGTAATATGTGGAGGAGATGGTACAGTCATGTGGGTTGTCACGGAAATGAATAATTATAAAATAGATTCTGAGAAGGCTCCAATAGCTATAATTCCATTGGGTACAGGAAATGATTTTTCGCAGACATTTGGTTGGGGGAAAGTGGGTCCTTCTGATCTATTGGATAACAATTACTAAAAATTAAAAAAGCGGATAACTTATTGGTTGAGTGGCACCAAGTAAAAACTTGATATTTGGATGGTGGAAGCAGAAGTGTATGATTATGGCAAATTTTAAAAGGTTGAGAATGGAGAGAATAAAGAGTTACCAGGAAAGAGGTATACTAAGCATTTTTGTAATTATTTCAGCGTGGGAGTTGATGGTAAAATTGGATATTCATTTGATTTGCATCGTACATCGACGAGAATGGGTAATTTGGCGATGTACGGAGCATTGGGGTTGGTTAAAAGTTTTACAAAAACTAAAAGTTTAAGCGAATTAACTGAATCTTTTAGATAGTCAAAACAAATAACAAGCGATATCCCTAAAATTGAGGAGTAACTGAACGAAACTAATAAATAGACTTAAGAGAGAAGGATTGGTAAAGCAAATGAAATTAGATAAAGTCGTTAAGTGTAATATACTAAAGTGCTATTAGAGCAAGGATCTGATGAAATGAAAAATGTTGGTGAGAATCAAAACTTAACTGCATTGAATATCAATAGCTTCATGGGGGGGATAAAAGATGCTTGGAAAAATGCTAAAACTAGTTAAAGTCAAAAGAAGGAAAATACTTTTACTGAGCCTTCGATTAATGATGGAAAACTTGAGATAGTATCTTTTAGTGGGCCATGGGCCATGGGAATGTAAAAGACAGCTGGAGGATTCGCATAAAAGGTACATCAAGGTTTTGGTCCATTTTAACTCTAGTTTAAGAAATATCCTTAAGCATAAAAACATAGAACATATCTTCAAATTGATGGAGAATTCGTAAGATTTACTCATCCAAAAAAACTAGTAATTCAAAGATCAAACCTAACTAAAACAAGTCAAATTACTGTATTAAAGAGAGTACCTCTTTAAATTCAAAAAGGTTGTTGTGGCTGTGTAAAATGATTCTTTTTCATATATTTTGAATAAATAGTAGCTCAGTATTAACTTTGACTTGTATTTTTATATGAACATTCGTTAATCCTACATGATAACTTTAAATCATTTTTATTTTATTTTTTATGTTCATTTATGAAAGTGTTTAAAAGGTAGGATCAGAATGTATCGGCTTGTGCTTCTTAAATTATTGAAAATAATCTAAACTTTATAATTATTTTACAGTCAAACAGCATGCTTTTTAAAGTCGCCTTCGATAAGGAAATTCATATCATCAAGTCACAGACTACTATGACCCTTCAGGACCTCAAATTACAAGTCCCAAAGGTATTCAAACAGCACCCAGAGAGATTTTACTTCACCTATCTCGATGAAGATGGTGACGAAATCACCCTTGCAACTGAAGATGACTTCAAAATTTTACTCTCAGCCAAACTCAAGAGTGTCAAAATCATCATCAAGGAGAAGTCTGAAGATTTTTATGATGAGACTCAAAAGATTGAACTCACAGAAGAAGACTATGTTTAGGAGTCAATCAACCCGATTGAAGAACTAATGGAAAAAGATTCAATGCTTAACGCTCATTCAGAGATAAACACAAGCTCAAATCAAATTAATCTTGATGAAAGCATCGAACAAAAATTGAGACTATTGATGCCAGAAATCATCTCAAAGATTAAAAACTAAGTCAATGAGGACATCATCAATCAGTCCAGACTCAATGCACCTAAGGAGGAAATCAAAATACCTCAGGTTGAAGCAGTCAAGGTAATTCATTATAGAATTAACTGTGATGGATGTGGTAAGAGAGGTATTTAGGGAATTAGATACAAGTGTGCCGTGTGTCCTGACTTTGATTTCTGTTAAAAATGTGAAGCATCAATTGATCATCCTCATCCTTTCTTGAAGGTTAAAAATTTAAAACAAACTCCAATTAAAATATTCGCAGTGATCAATGATGAGCATGATTCTTTGGAAGTCAATGGTAATCGTTTTCATTGTCCTGGATTTGCTGGAATGATGAGTAATGGTTTCAATGTTGCTGATCAGTTTATGAGACAGGGAAGAAGATGTCCTTATAATAGAGCACAGACTCAGGAAAAGAAATAGGAAGAAGTGAAAGAGAAAATTGTTGAAGTAAAAATTGAAGAGAAGACTCCAGAAGTTAAAATTGAAGAAAAGAAACCTGAAATTAAAATTGTAGAGAAAAAGCCTGAAATTAAAATTGAAGAAAGGAAACCAGAAGTAAAAGTTGAAGAAAAAGTTTCAGAAATTAAAACTTAGCCAAAAAGCGAGAGAAATACTGAACACAATGAAGCAATCATCATCTAAAATGCCAACTATATTGCCAACATTATGGAAATCGATTTCGGAAAATCCTTCAAGTTTTCTCAAGAGAATCCCTCATTGAACAAGTAAGAGTTATTGATGCTTTACATCAGTCAACAATGATTTGATCAATCACCTCCTATTTTTTAAAATTGCTATTATTTGAATATACATTTAAATGAGTGAGTAAGCTCCAGTAAGTCGTCCTCTATCTAGGAAATCTAAGCATCAGGTGAAGATATAACTGCTCTCAATGATGAGCTGATGGACTCTCTTCGTCTTTTGAATTACGAAAAAGAATATGTGCAAAAGTACAACTGCATCTATACAGAGGTGGAAAGGCGCTAACTACTGCTTCTTTCGCATATCAAACCAATCCCACCGAGCAATTCAATAGTTTTAAAAAGTATCACATCTGACATACAGTTTGGTTAAATTTTTGTTTGGAGCCAATGATATCTCAGCATCTGATTTCAGCAAATATGATGATCCTATGACCGTTTCTACAAACATCATTAACGAGTGCAAGAAACTTTCGATCTCCTGTTAATTTCCGCCGATGAAATTGAAGGGAGGATGTGGCGAGCAAGTTCTTATCATTTTGACGCAACTCGCTCAGAAAGGTTTAAAACGCAAAAATTTCACATTTAAAAAACCCAAGTATGAGGACCCGAAAGCATAGTAACACAATGTTTATGAAGAAATTAGGCTGAAGCTGATGAGGAGACGAAGCAAGGAGATGATAATTAGGAAATGATTGATGAAGCTGATATGGCTGAGGAGGATGAGCTCGATGACAAAGAACATATTGGAGTGGCAGCAGTTGATGAGGACAAGCAGATCATTCATTCAGCAGTAAATGAAAATGACTGGAAATTGTAATGTGAAAGAGTTGCCAACAAATTGAAGATTCAAAGCAAAGCAGATACTAAAGAATGGAGATCACATATCGATTCTACTAAAAATTGTACCGAACTGATCAAAAAGAAGTATATTTTTTAATCATTCTTAGTTTTCCCAATGCTAGAGGAGTACTTTAAAAATTGAATGATGATCTTTCCCGTACACTTTAAAAGATCGGCAAATCCGAAAGAATAATCAACTCCAATATGAGTTAAGTCGGATAACAATATAAAACCCAATCTTAATAGCACAAAAAACTATCAACTCACTATAACAACCTCAGCGCAGCTTTAAAATAAATGAACGACAACTACAGAATCGTTTCATAAAAATTAGAGCAAATACAAGTTCTATTTTTATTTTATGTAGGCAAAAACAAACGAACACTCTGGAACAATGACAGACAATTCTCCGGTTGCGAAAATTAAAGAATCGCTTATTAAGTTAATGGCTGAGATTAAGTCAATGGATGTTCGCATGGGAGTGCTCAGTCATACAATTTTGCAATACAAAACAAAAGAGAAGACGCAGGACAAGAAGGCCAATAAAAATATGGATGCTGAGGATTTATATGATTTCGAATGATCCTCATATTTGATGTTCCATTCACATAATTATCGCATAATTGCATAAATAGGGGTTGGGGTTGGGGTTGGGGTTGGGGTTGGGGTTGGGG
>DYPS01000103.1 GCA_020719775.1 Desulfosporosinus sp.
AACCCCAACCCCAACCCCAACCCCAACCCCAACCCCAACCCCGTATTTGTTTCATTAAAATATTAAGTATCGAATTAAATTGTGAATAAACTTATTTTAAAGGCTATTTTTTTTTATTTAATCTTAATTTTGATGTTTAATTAGCTTTTTTTGTAAAAATTGATGGGATTTTTGCTTAAAATAATGTTGGGATCAATCATTTGTTGGTGAATTTTGAGACAATTCCGTAAAATTCATCAAAGGTAAAGCCCTCATTGGTTGCTGTCTTGTTGTTGATATGAGTGCTGTGCATAAGTTCAAGGAGATCGTCATCGTTGATTCCGTCGTGAAGCTGCTTAGCAATAGTTTTTAATTCCTCGAAATCAACGGTTCCATTCTCGTCCTTATCGAAAAGAGCAAAAACTCTACGAAGTCCGTCTTTGGTTTTGGTTTCTCCAACACGTGAAGCAATGCTGTCAATGAACTCATCAAATGAGATGGGTTTGTTCTTTTCCTTAAGCCCGTTGATAAGGATAAGGATGAATGGGTTTCTCTTATCGAGACCCAACTCTTCTAGGACTTTGTTGATTTCAACTGGGTCAATGGTTCCACTTCCGTCTTAATCGAAAACATCGAAGGTGTTCTTGAGTTCATCCCAATCTTCCTGATTGAGACGGTCCTTCCAGGCAGTTGGGGCAGGTTTGGTGACCTTTCCTGAGCTGGTTGGTGCTTTAACGTTACTGGCTGCTGGGGTTGGTTTAGCTCTGCTCATAATATCTGAATGTAATTAATAATTTTTAATCGTATCTGCACATTTTTTCGATTCAATAAAAACCAACAGCGGTTAATTATCCCATGAAAATATCTTTCCATTAACATCAAAAAATATAAAGATTATACCCAGCAAGTTCTTTCTTCTTCTCTAGCATTGTTAATTATACTCACTTTTCTTAACTATTTTCCAGCAAATAGACTTCTACAATTTACTGATGAACAAAATTTACTTTCAAAATTATTCAAATTGGCTTGGACTCAATTTATTAGTAATTTTGATCAAATAAAAACAGAAAGAAAGAATTTCAAAATTCAACTTCTTGGTAAATATTCGAATATGAGAATATATGTCAATTACAAATCATTTTTTGTTTTGTTGAGCTTGTTGCTGCATTTGATAGAATTGTTGAAGTTGTTGAAGTTGTAGCAATTCCATTGGATTGCTTCCAGGTAGCATTCCTCCTGTAAGCATGTTGGAGTTAGCTTGAGGTAGGTTGGCGTTTTGAGCTGCAATAGGAGGAGCAAAAGTTTGATTTTGCATGTATTGACTGACTTGTTCTGGAATGACACCAATTTGCTCCATAAGTTTGATTATTTGTAGTTCCATCTCTTTAAAAAGTTCAGTAAATTATTGATTTGTTACGATAACTAAATATCAACATTGTTACCTTGATCTGTGACGTTCTTCATAATGTCTTCTTCTTCCAAATTGTAGTGTTCAAATACCATATCATTGAGAGCAAGAGCAAGAATCATAGGCACCAATTGAAGATTTTACTGAGTTTTTTCCAAACCATTGAAAAGTTCTTTGAAGTAGTCTGTTTTTGACTTCAAAAGACTGACTTGATAAGCAAGAATTTCTTTAGCTTTTGCAAGATCAACATCCTTCTATGCAGCAATCGACTATTTAACTTTGGATCTTAGACCTGATTGAATGTAAAGAATATTTTGAGCAAGACCTCTTTCCATCAATGCAATTTCAGCTTCTTCAATTTTTTGAGAACTTAGTCCAAGCTTATTCCCAATAGCTTTTTGACCCTCTAGAATGAGAACTTATGTATTTGTTAGATATTCAATAAGTGAGTCCAAATATTTGCCAGTTTCAGTTGTTAATTTTCTTTGCTTACTTCTAGCTTCATGTGTAAGACGTTTGTACTCAGCTTTAACAATTTCGAAAGTGTTATCAACGATTTGAGCGTATGTAGTAATGTGAATAGTATCAACAGTGCCGGGAAGATATTGAATATGGACTGCTTTTTTGGCTACTTATAATTTTTATTCAGCAAATTTGTGTTTGAATGTCGAGACGAGTTCCTTAGGCTGAGCAGGCTCTTCATAGAGTCCACTTTGTTTAATTTTTTAATTGAGGAAAGCTACAGTATCTTTAGCTTTTGCAGCTGCAACTTCGTTGTTGCTGATATATTCTTCAAAGATAGTTTTTGATTCAGTTTTAAGAGCATCAGTTGATTCTGCGAGTTCTATTTTTCCTTCGTTGAGTTTGAATCTTGGAAGTATTGCCTTTAGTGCTTCTTTGGGTAGTTTTTTAGATCTAACAGTCTTGATTAAATCTGGCACGTCAACTCCTTTAAGTTTCTTCATTGTGATGATAAACTTCTTATGTTGAATTTCTCTAAGAATGGCAATGTTTTTAGCTAATTCTTCTAAGGTCTTGATGAACTCGGTGCTGCTCTTGGTGAAAGTATCCCAGTTAACATAGGAATCCTGACCAACGAGTTCGAGAATAGCGTCATAATTCTGCTCGATATCTTCTATCTTGAGTTCGGCCATGTTGAAATTATTATCAGTTCTTAATTATTGATCACATTTAAAAAATAGATATTGATTTGGAATCCAGACAAAATGGAGCTAACTTAAAATCAATGAGGATAAGCTAAGTGGAAAAATATTCATAGTAATCTAGTATACTTTCAGACTTTATTTATTATCAATTTCAAAAATTAAGAAAGAGTCAAATCGTAAATTTTATTTTATTTATTGCTTTTAATATTGTAATTTAGGATTTCTTCAATTTTTATTATAATGTATAAATTCAAATACTTTAATGATATTAGTTAAAATAAAAACATGTGCAACAATTCACAAAGTCATTGAGAAATGCACAAATGATCGAGATCGGTCGAACTACAAATAAAAAGCAAAGGCTTGAGTTTAAAGTTTAAAGGTTAACCTTTGAACTGAGAAATGTTATCCATCAGAGTATCATCTATTTAGGCCAAAATCACATCTTAGCCTCGAATAAAACGAAATCAAATATTTTTTAGGAAGAGTATTATAGGAGAGTCAAAAATAGACTCATTATTCCATAAAAGTTACTTTTCTGGATAACTATACGAATGGTAAAATCATCAGATATGATAAATTAATCAGCTTTTATATGAAAAAGACTTTTGATTTGAGTCAATATGAGATGCCAGCATCAACAAAAATAATATTAAAAGAGAACTGCGAAAGCGTATGGATATATGAGTTATCATTTCAAACAATTTTACTTTATTTATGTGCATCTTCGAGATCGAGTAAGTTTATCTGAAATCCTTTTCATAATAAATCTTGAAAAAGAAGAATTTCTTTTCTTTTTTTTAGTTTTTTATTGAAATATTTATGATAAAGTCCATCAACATTTGAATCACTGATTTATTATTCTAAGATATATTAAAAGTCTATCTTCGGATTAATTTTAATCTTATCTTCAATAGATTGTGCATAGTTTGATACCATTTTTTATCAAAAAAACAAATATCTTTGCAATCTCCAAGGTCAAAAAGACAACTTACAAACGCAAAGGCTCACTTTTAATATTATTTAACTTAAGTTCAAACTTTTCCAACAAATAATTAAAATATTTTTAGTTTTCTATTGCTTTTGACATTAATTAACAAACATCAACAGTCTGCTTATTTTTATTGCTTATTCGATCAAATTGGCCAGAATTTCTTTTCGACTAAATTGACTCTAATCATCTTAACTTGATTGCCATATCTTTTTTTGATGTACTACACTATTTTAAATAATGCCCAGTCTTCCACAAAATAATTTTCTTCATCGATTTCCTTCCCACATGAACATATGAGCGTCTCCTCAATGATCTATTTTTCGACAAGACATGAAATATCGCATGATTCTGAGCGAGCGGGTATTTTAACTTGATTGCCCGAGTACTGACAAGCTATAGAGAAGTCCATTTCTTCGATGGTGACTCCAAACTGTTCTTAATATTTTTTAAGATTAATCCACTATATGATTTTCTCTGCAATTTTAAATTCCTATTCTTTTTCCTCAGTTGATAATTCCTTATTTTTCTTTGGTTCTTCTCCTTCCGTTTTCATTGAATATTTGCAAGATGACAATTATAATAATATATGAATAGTGTTGTAAAGATAAATCGAAATATGTTTGTTAAGCCTGAATATATTTAACTATTTTCTGAGAACATGTGATTTGATTGACTTTTTAGTTCTATTTTTTCATTTGAAGCAGCTCGGTTTTTGAGCTTGAGAATGTAATATATTTATTCCTTTGTTTAAACGAAACTCTCAGAATGTCAAATGAAAATTCTCTAATGGTACAGTAAAATTAAGCAAAGGTGAACGTGGGCTTCGATATTACTTGGCAGTCGTTCTCTTCTGCTAGTATTAAAAGAAGTTGATCTGCCAACACATTTTTGATAATATGAACTAATTAATTGGACATACACACGAACAGCTAATATTGTCTCTGGTTTCATAAATATATTTTAGTTTTGTGAATCTATTTTTGGATAAAGATCATTCTTTTGTCAATATATTTGTTTTGGCAAAAGTTCCTGAATAAGTGAAGTCTGGGTTGATCACTGGGCATCTGTTTAAGGGGTCACTCCAGCTGCTACTTGATAAACATTGAATAATAGATGAGGTTGGAGTACTTTTATTAGCACAAGTGCACAAATATTGATAGTCATTTGCTCTGTAGCAGTATTGCATTACACTAAATCCATTTTCAGCACACCAATGTTTGCAGTCCGAACAGGACTGATTTTGAACTTGTACGCACAAATAGAGGAGGACGACCAAAACTAGGATTATCTTCATTAGGTTTTTTATAATTATATAATAAATAAATAAGATTCCGATTTTAATATTGATCAAATTTAGCTAACTCAAAACAAATCAAGACATCCAATGCCGAATGACCGAAGTTAAAACTCAGGCAATAATTTCTGAATTTTAATCTATAGCTGAATGGTGCCCAATATTTATCATTACTATGCAATAAGCCCTTGTTAGCTGATGACAAAAATAGCTTTTCAAATTAATGGATAATTTGCTGAGGCCCAGCAAAATTAGACTCATTAGTAAATTAAGGCCGTTTTGGTTAATTTTGTTTATTTTTGATTGATGAATTTTGATTGCCATTTGATAAACCTTTTAGGCGGTATGCGATGGGAAGATTCCGGTAAAATTCAAATATGATTAACTGTTCCTTTTCTCATAACATTAATTCATGAAAGACGCTGTATTGCTGATAGTCGATGTCGGCTACTCAATGGATGAACCCTTCTCAGAAACTGCCTCAAGAGCCAAGACAGCTTTCGAATGCTGCAAACTGACCCTCCAGCAAAAAATATTCAATAACTCCAATCATGAGCTGGGATTGATGTTGTTCGGTGACAACGACAGCGATGATGGAAACAGTTTACTTTTGAAGGAATTGGAGAAACCAACTTTAGACTTCGTGCGCAAGGTCGAAGAAATGAGTGGAGCAGTGTTTGGGAACACGATGGCCGGCGGAGACATCTTCAGCGCGATCAACAGAGGAAGCAAGCTAATTCACGAACACTGTCAAAAGAAGAAGTATAACAAGCGTATCTTCTTGTTTACAAATGGGATGGGAGGGTCAGATTACAACAATCGAGATTTGTAGCTGCTCTCCACTAAATTGAAAAATGCTGAGATCAAACTCAATGTTATACCCATTGACTTTATGTCCTCGTATGAAGCCAGTACTAACGAACTTGAAGGCTAAGTTGCAATGGAACTTGTACAAGAAGACAATGCCCAAAAATTAATGAGATTGAAAGAATTAGATTCGCAATATATGCAAATATTCCCTGCATCGTTGGCCATTTAATTATACAAAAGATTCAGAAAGAGAGATACCAATCCTGTCGCCAAGTATAAAGGAATTCTTGAATTTGCACCCAATCTCGAAATCGATGTTTGCACCTACAAAGCCATCCGAAGGTAAAAGCTAAAATCACTAGCCAGATATGACACTACTGTTCCCTTCGACCCTATCATCCCGGCCGCTAAGGAAGTTATTGTCGAGACTAACTACATTCTGCAAGGAGATAATGAAACACAGATTGTTGATAAAGAAAACATCATTAATGCCTTTTCGTATGGACCTCAACTTGTGCCCATCAGTTCTATTTTATAGGCAGGAAGTAAGATCTTTGAAGATAAAAATTTAAGATTTTTAGGATTTGTAGACAAAAATAAGGTTCCCAGACATTGCCTAATGAGTGAAGCTGATATTGTGGTTCCAGGAGAGTCCCCACAAAGTCGAAAACTATTTACTTCTTTCATTTACTCAATGATAACTTTGAACAAATACGGAATTGCCCGCTACGTAGCCAGAAACAACAAAAATGGAGTTAGCCCAAAAATGGTGGTTTTGATTCCTTACAGATCATCCTAAAGAGAAATGTTCTATTTGATTGAGTTACCGACTGTATAAGATGTGAGAGACTACCCGTTTAACTCTTTGAGAAAATCAACAGAAAAGCAGCAATAATTGATAAAAGATTTAGTTTAAAAAATGATGCTCTATCGCAAAGACGGTGATGAAATTTAGGAAGATGTCAAAGCTGAGAATACTTTCAATCCCATCCGACAATACTTTTATCAGACTATCTTCCATAGGGTACTCAATGAAGATGTGAATGACATTCCTCCACTTGATCCTGTTATTAAAAATTATATTACGCCTGAAACTAAAACCTTTGAAAATACAAAGCCAATAATGAAGGACATTCGCAAAGAGTTTAAACTCATAAAAAAACTAAATTTAGTTGACAAACAGGGAAAGAAGAAAACTATTGTTTGGAAAGATATCATTGAGGAAATAAACAAAGAAGAATCAACAGCTTAACAAATAATCAGATAGGATATTGAATCATAAAACTAAGAGTTCGTCAAACCTAATTTCAAATTTTCAATATAAAACTAGGATAATTAAGCCATCTTCAACACAGCCAATCCAGTAAGTTCATTTAGAAAAATGATTAATTTCCATAAATAGGATCTTGTGTCTTTAGCCATCAATCATTTAACCTCTTACATGAAACAAAAGCTAACCTTTGCCATAACTCCCGAAGCCTTTAAGCATCTCTACGAATGCGCTTCAGAACTACGAAACGCCTGCATCAGCGAACAATAACACATCTACTTCGACAAATGGTTCACTGAATTGAGTCACAGCAACAACACACTCTATAACTACCTGCGAAAGTAAGGGTTAGGATTGATCGAAGGAGACAACGTATAGATATTCAAACCAGTTATACTGCATCACCAAGATATTGAAGAAATAATTTGTGATTTGGATTGAAGTGATATATGGTATCATCAATTATTTTATTCATTGATTTGTGTTTATCAAATAATGGGGTTGGGGTTGGGGTTGGGGTTGGGGTTGGGGTTCGGG
>DYPS01000019.1 GCA_020719775.1 Desulfosporosinus sp.
AAAAAAGCCCCATCTAAAAGATGGGGCTTTTCATTTACTGGCAATCTTAACTTTCTATCTCACAACGATCTATTTCATTTCATTCAATACGATCGATACACTTCACTAGTTCACCCTGCCTTTGACATGTTTCCTTGAAACATAAGTCAAAGTCTAAAATAGCTAAAAGAGTGAAACTATTCACTCTTTTTTAACACTATTTTACCATAGCTTGTAAATCTTCTTTGCTTACTTTATTGAAGTTTAAGTATTTATAAACACTATCAGTCATCTCTGGTTTGATTTTGTTTGGTACGATACTTAAATACTCCTCTTTTGTAGGAATTCTCCCTTTAAGAGCTGTAACAGCAGCTAATTCAGCACTTCCAAGATAAACTTGACTTCCTTTTCCAAGTCTATTGTCAAAGTTTCTTGTAGATGTTGAGAATACATAAGCATTTTGTGCAACTGCTGCTTGGTTACCCATACATAAGCTACATCCTGGGATTTCAGTTCTTGCACCTGCCATACCAAATACTGAGTAATATCCCTCTTCTTGAAGTGTTTTTTCATCCATTTTTGTTGGAGGACAAACCCATAGTTTTGTAGGAACTTGACCTTCACCTCTTAAAACTTCCCCTAAAGCTCTAAATAAACCGATATTTGTCATGCAAGAACCAACAAAAACTTCATCTATTTTTGTTTGAAGTCCTGCTGCATGGATTTCACTTAAAGTTTTTACATCATCTGGATCATTTGGACAAGCTAAGATTGGCTCAGTAATCTCATTTAAATCGATTTCAATAATTGCTGCATATTCTGCATCTTTATCAGCTTCAAGTAAAACTGGATTTGCTAACCATTCTTTCATTTTATCAGCTCTTCTTTGTAATGTAGCTGCATCTTGGTAACCCTGAGCTATCATCTCTTCAATCAATACAATATTTGATGCTAAATACTCAGCAACTGGCTCTTTGTTTAATTTAACTGTACAAGCTGCAGCACTTCTTTCAGCTGAAGCATCAGAAAGTTCAAATGCTTGCTCACATTTTAGGTCTTCTAAACCTTCGATTTCAAGAATTTTTCCATCAAAAATATTTTTCTTACCTTTTTTCTCAACAGTTAAAAGTCCAGCTTTGATAGCATAGTAAGGGATCGCATTTACCAAATCTCTTAAAGTAATTCCATCTTGCATTTCACCTTTAAATCTTACAAGAACTGATTCAGGCATAGTTAAAGGCATCATACCTGTAACACCCGCAAATGCTACAAGTCCAGACCCTGCAGGGAATGAAATACCAATTGGGAATCTTGTATGGCTATCTCCACCAGTTCCTACAGTATCTGGTAAACAAAGTCTATTTAACCATGAGTGAATAACACCATCACCTGGTCTTAAAATAACACCTTTTCTGCTTGTCCAGAATGCTGGAAGCGTATGTTGAAGTTTGATATCTGCAGGTTTTGGATAAGCAGCTGTATGACAGAATGATTGCATAACCATATCAGCTCCAAAATCAAGTGCAGCTAATTCTTTAACCTCATCTCTTGTCATTGGTCCTGTTGTATCTTGACTTCCTACTGTTGTAGCGATTGGCTCACAGTAAACATTTGGTTTGATACCTTCGGTTCCACAAGCACGACCAACCATTTTTTGAGCTAATGTATAACCTTTTCCATTATCAGCTGGATTTTCTGGGATTAAAAATAGATCACTTGCGTCCATACCTAAAGCTTCTCTTGCTTTTGCAGTCAATCCTTTTCCAATGATTAATGGGATTCTTCCCCCTGCTCTCATTTCGTCAGTAATAGTATTTGGTTGAAGTGCAAATGTACTTACAACGGCACCATCTTTTAAAATTACACCCTCGTAAGGTTTAACAACAATTACATCACCAGTTTCAAGATTTTCAACTGGAGCTTTTAATGGTAAGCATCCGCTGTCTTCTGCTGTGTTAAAGAAAATTGGAGCGATGATACTTCCGATTACAACTCCTCCTGTTCTTTTGTTTGGGATACCCTCTACGTCTGTTCCCATATGCCATTGAACAGAGTTTATCCCTGATTTTCTAGAACTTCCTGTTCCAACTACATCTCCAACATAAGCTAAAGGATTTCCTTTTTCTTTCAATTCATCCATCGTTTGAAGTGGATTTGGCATTCTAGCACCCAACATTGAGTTTGCATGTAGAGGAATATCAGCTCTTGTAAATGCTTCGCTAGCTGGAGATAAATCATCAGTATTTGTTTCACCTGGGATTTTATAAACAGTAAGTTGAATCTCATCAGCTAATGCTGGTTTGTTCGTAAACCATTCTCCATTTGCCCAAGAAGCAATAACTTCTTTTGCTTTAGCATTTCCATTTTTTGCTAAAAGATTTACATCTTCAAAACTTCCATAAACCAAGATTGTATTTTTAAGTTGTTCAGCAGCACTATTAGCAACATCACCATCAATTTTTAAAGCTTCAACAAGTGGAGAAACATTGAATCCACCACCCATTTTTCCTAAAATTTCACATGCTTTAACTTTGCTAATAGCACCACATGTTATTTTTCCTTGCACTACATCATTTAAAAATGCAGCTTTTACATAAGCACTATCATCAACTCCACCATTGATTTTATTTTCAAATAGGTCAAGTAAATAATCTTGTTCAACTATTGCATCTGCTTTTAAAAGCTCAACAAGCTCTGCTGTTTGTTCTGCTGTAAGTGCCAAAGGTGGAACACCAAGTACTGCTCTTTCTGTTGTATGTAATTTATAGTTTGCTACTAAACTCATTATTAAAATCCTTTTTTATTAATTTTGAAATAGTGTAACAAAAAAAAATAAATTTTTGGAAACCAGTGTGTAATTTTTGCATGGTGATAAAGAAAATGTTTAGAAAAGTTACACTATCCTTCACTAATAAGCTTGATGATAAAAATAAAATATTTTATTTTATGTAACCAAAAGCATAACAATTTTTAGTTATTATCCAAAAAAAAATTAGGAAAAAATTTAAATGGAATCATTTATTAACGATTGGGGTTATATAGCCCTTTTTTTATATAGTTTTGGTGGAGGGATGTTGGCTTTAGCGATTGCTAGCGTTTTAAGTTTTACTGGTGATCTTAATATTTATTATGTAATTAGTGTTGCTATTGTATCAAATTTTATTGGTGACCAATTTTTATTTTTATTATCAAGAAATAACAAATCCTATGCTAAATCAATGATGTCCAAATGGGGAAGAAAAATTGCTTTAACTCATCTTATGATGAGAAAGTATGGGATTTGGATACTTTTTATAAAAAAATATATCTATGGGATCAAAACACTAGTTCCACTTGCTATGGGACTTACAAAATTTGACTTTAAGAAATTCACTTTATACAATCTTTTAGCTTCGATAATTTGGGGAATTGTAGTAGGAACTATTTCATATTATTTAGGACAAGTTTTTCTTGATTCATTAGAAAAGTATAAAGAGTTTGGAATTCTTTTGGTAATTTTGTTTTTGATTTTAATTATTCGATTATTTAAACGATATTAAATTTAATCTTAAAATAATTATTTAAGACTTTTTTGTTTTATCAAGTCAATTTAGATAAAATGGCGATAGTTAAAACAAAGGATATAATGTAATGGCAAAAGTAAAAGAACATAGTTTTGATATTTCAGCAAAACTTGATATGTCAGAGATGAAAAATGCACTTATTCAAGCACAAAAAGAGATTGATACGAGATATGATTTTAAAGGTATTTCAAAAGAATATGATTTAAATATAAATACAAAAATTCTAACACTTCTTTCGCAAAGTGATAATAAAATAGATGCAATGAAAGATATACTTGTATCTAAAATGAATAAAAGAGGTGTTTCTATCAACTCTTTGGAAGAATTAAAAGCTGAAGATGCAAGTGGTGGGAATAGAAAATTTACTTATAAAATCGTTGATACAATAGAAAGTGATGAAGCCAAAACTATTCAAAAAGAGATCAAATCACTTAATCTTAAAGTAACGGCAGTTAATCAAGGTGATGAGATTCGAGTAAGCGGAAAAAATCTTGATGATTTACAATCTATAATGAAACATCTCAAAACTTTAGAGCTTAAAGCTCCACTTGTATTTGATAACTTCAGATAAAAGAAACTAATTTCTCACTTTAGGATTTGCCTATTTAGGTTTGGCTTGTCAAGCCGTTAAAAGAAGAAAAAATATAAGTCCCTTCAAATTTGGGACAAATTTTAAGGAAAAAATAAAAATGTTTAAAAAAAGTGTAAAAGCATATGAAGATGCAAAAATAGTTATTCCAGGTGGAGTTGATAGTCCGGTTCGAGCATTTGGTGGAGTGATAGGAACTCCCCCTTTTATCACAAAAGGAAAAGGAAGCTATTTGTATGATGTAGATGGAAATAAATACCTTGATTTTGTACAAAGTTGGGGTCCACTTATTTTTGGACATAGCAATAAAGATATTGAAAAAGCTGTTATAAAAACTGCCAAACTTGGTCTTTCTTTTGGGGCTCCAACTGAGCTTGAAACAGAATTAGCCAATGAGATAGTGGAGATGTTTCCACATATTGATAAAGTAAGATTTGTTAGTTCAGGAACTGAAGCTGTAATGAGTGCAATAAGACTTGCGCGAGGAGTCACAGGGAAAAATGACATTATCAAATTTGAGGGTTGTTATCATGGACATAGTGATAGTTTACTTGTAAGTGCTGGAAGTGGAATGGCAACTTTTGGGGCTCCAAGTAGTCCAGGAGTTCCAGCTGACCTTATTAAACATACATTATTAACAGAATATAATAATCTTGAGCAATTGGAAAAATGTTTCTCTGAATCAAAAGATATTGCTTGTTTGATAATTGAACCAATAGCTGGAAATATGGGTCTAGTTCCTGCAACGCAAGAATTTTTACAAGCTTGTAGAGAGCTCTGCACAAAACACGGTGCATTACTGATTTTTGATGAAGTTATGTCTGGATTTAGAGCATCATCACAAGGATCTTATGGAATCAACAATATAGAAGCTGACATTATTACTTTTGGTAAAGTTATAGGAGCTGGGATGCCTGTTGGAGCATTTGCGGCAAATAACTTTATCATGGGACATTTAAGCCCTTTAGGAAAAGTTTATCAGGCTGGAACTTTAAGTGGAAATCCAGTAGCGATGGCAGCTGGACTTGTAAGTTTACAAAAAATAAAGGCAGATAAAAAACTCTACGATAAGCTTAATGAAAAAGCGGTGATGTTGACATCTGGGCTTAAAAAAGTGGCTCAGAAACATAATATCCCACTTCAAATTGATACAAGAGGGAGTATGTTTGGATTTTTCTTTTGTGAAGAAACACCAACAAATATGAAAGAAGTTGGAAAATGTGACTTTAAACGATTTGCAACTTTCCACCATGAGATGCTCAAACGTGGTTTTTATTTCGCTTGTAGCCAATATGAAGCTGGATTTATCTGCGAAACAATGACAAAAAAAGAGATAAAAGCGACCATTAAAGCTGCAGATGAAGTGATGAGTTTATTATAATTTATTTTTTCAGAAATCAAATACAAGGGATATAAAATGGTAAAACATATAGTTTTTTTTAAACTTTCAAATGAAGGCACACAACACAAAGATGAGATAATTACAAAATTAAATAATCTTAAAAATCAGATTGATTTTATTAGAGATTTAGAGGTTGGAATAAATTTTGCTAATGAATCTAGAGCTTTTGATTTAGCTTTAACTGTAATAGTTGATAGCAAAGAGGCATTAAATGCTTATGCAGTTCATCCTCAACATCTACCTGTAATTGAATTTATCAAATCACTAAATACTGAAAGTAAAGTAGTTGACTATGAATTTTAATAATATTATTTTAAAAGGTGAAAATTTATGTTAGAAAACAAAGAGATCAATGAAGAGATTTTACAAGCAGAAAAACCAAAACATAAAGATAAGTTAGAAGCACTAGATAATCTTTCGCTAGGAATTTCCATTGTCGTTGCACTTGCGCTTGGTGTTGGACTTGGATTGCTTTTAAAAGAATGGACTGGATATACTTGGATGCTTTGGATCGGTGTTCTTTATGGAATTGCCGCTGCCGTTTTAAATGTTTATAAAGCGTACAAGAAAGCAAAAGCTTCACTTGATGAACTTGCAAATGATCCAAAATACAAATATCAAGCGGAGCATGGAATCAATAAAATAGATGAAAATTAGTACTATTTTAGAAACTTTTTTAGCCATTAATATCGTCTCTTCGATGGTTGCAATTGTATTTTTTGGATTTGATGTTGTTCTTAATCTTCAAGTAGCTTTTTTTAGCTCGTTTTTTATTATTCTTGGTTCATTTTTTGGTTATAGAAAAAATATCCTCAAACAAAGTGAAAATTATATAATTAAAGATGAAAACGAACGAGACACAATTGATACAATTGACGATAAGTTTGATTTGTATGGTGAAATCAATGAAAATGAACTAAGTGATGAGGATGTAAAAGAGATTATTAAAGAGGAAAGAAGTAAACAAAATATCAAAGATAGTTTTACAAATACGATGAAAAGTTTGAGTTCAGTAACCTCTATCTATAGAATTATGGGATATATGTTGCTTGTAATAGGATTTTTCTTTTTAAATAACAATCAACTTCTTATCCCCATAGCTTATTTATTAGGATTTTTGATAGTACCAATTATGGCACTTATTGTAAATTTAAAATATATCAAAAGTTAGATATAATCATCAAAAATAACAGATTCACCTAAATGTTTTTTGAGAAATAGTATTTCTTGAGGCATCGTATTTAGGACAAATTTTAAGGAAAAGAATTGCAAAAAAATATTAGAAATTTTAGTATCATCGCCCATATTGACCATGGAAAATCAACTTTAGCAGATAGGATCATCCAAGAATGTGGTTCAGTTACAGCAAGAGAGATGACTGCGCAAATGATGGATACGATGGATATTGAAAAAGAGAGAGGGATAACGATAAAAGCTCAATCAGTTCGTCTTGATTATGTGAAAGATGGGCAAAATTATGTTCTCAATCTTATCGACACTCCAGGGCATGTTGATTTTAGTTATGAGGTAAGTAGAAGTTTGGCTTCATCTGAAGGTGCTTTACTTATCATCGATAGTACTCAAGGAGTGGAAGCACAAACTATAGCAAATGTGTATATCGCTATGGAAAATGATTTGACACTTTTACCAGTTGTCAATAAGATAGATTTACCATCTGCTGACCCTATGAGGGTACTTGAAGAGGTTGAGGAAGCTATTGGGATAGATTGTACTGAGCACAATCTTATTAGTGCTAAAACTGGGGTTGGAGTAAAAGATTTGATAGATGCTATCGTTGATAGAATTCCTGCTCCAAATGGTGATGAAAATGCTCCTACAAAAGCACTTATCTATGATAGTTGGTTTGATAACTATTTGGGTGCTTTGGCCCTTGTAAGAGTTTATGATGGAAGTATCAAAAAGGGACAAAATATCAAACTTATGAATACAGAACTATCCCATCAAGTACTTGACCTTATGTATCCACATCCACTTCATAGAAAAAAAACAAATGAGATAAAAACGGGTGAGATTGGTATTGTTGTACTGGGGCTGAAAACTACGGAAGGGATTGCTGTCGGGGATACGATGACAGATCTTAAAAATCCAACCCTAGTAGCAATTGATGGGTTTGCACCTGCTAAACCTTTCGTATTTGCTGGGATTTATCCAATAGAAACTGATAAATTTGAAGATTTGAGAGAAGCTTTGAATAAACTCAAAATGAATGATAGCTCCATCTCGTTTGAGCCTGAAAGTTCAGTTGCTTTAGGCAGTGGATTTAGAACTGGATTTTTGGGGATGCTCCATATGGAAGTTATTAAAGAACGACTTGAACGAGAATTTGACCTTGAGCTAATTGCAACTGCTCCAACGGTTGTTTATGAAGTGCTTCAAACGAATGGTGAAACGATAATGATTCAAAATCCTTATGATTTACCACCTCCAAGTAAAATTACAAGTATTAGTGAACCATATGTTAGGGCTACACTTCTTACTCCTGATGAATATCTTGGAAATGTCATCAAACTTTTAAATGATAAAAGAGGAATTCAACTTAAAATGGATTATATTAATCCAACTAGAGTGAAACTTGAATATGATATCCCAATGAATGAGATAGTTATGGATTTTTATGACAAACTCAAATCAACTACAAAAGGATATGCAAGTTTTGATTATGACATCATCGGATTTCGTCCAGGGAATTTGAAAAAACTTGATGTTTTAGTAGCTGGTGAGCCTGTTGATGCCCTCTCTATCATCGTTCCTGAAGAAAAAGCATTGTCAAGAGGAAGAGTCTTTGTAAAACAACTGAAAGATCTCATCCCAAGACAACTTTTTGAAGTAGCTATTCAAGCAAGTATTGGAAGCACAATTATCGCAAGAGAAACTGTAAAATCTATGGGTAAAAATGTTACCGCTAAATGTTACGGTGGAGATATCACTAGAAAAAGAAAACTTCTTGAAAAACAAAAAGAGGGTAAAAAAAGGATGAAGTCTATCGGAAAAGTAAATGTACCTCAAGAGGCATTTATGGCAGTGCTTAAACTTGATGCTTAAAAAAATCTAGGAAAATAGAGTTTACAATGATTATTTATTATAAAAATGAAACAAATTTAACAAAATATACTGAACAAAGTCATAACACCCAACTCTATAAAGATGGTACTTTTTTAACAAAAATAGGTTTTAAAAAAAGAATTTATCCAGATATTTATTTTCATAGTGGTAGTTTAAATGAGTTTTCAAAAAGATTGATAATCAATAGTAAAATTACAATTGTAAATTCCAGAATCTTAAAAGATGCTATTTGCAAAACTTTACAAATCAGTGAAAATAAAATAGAGGTTATTTTACCAGCTTATGAGCCAAAAAAGTATAAAAAGAAAGAGATTCAAAAAGCTTTTAAAGAAAAATATATGATAGATATGGAGAAAAAGATTATCTATTTTACAGCAAAAGATTTTGAAAGAAATGGATTTAAATATTTTTGCACTATCATCAATAACCTTGAGATGACTAATTGGAAAGCTGTTATCTCAACTTCAGATGAAAAGCAAATGATCTATGCTAAAGAATTTTTAACTCATCATAAATTACTTAATGATGTCATTCTAATTAATGAAGAAATTTTTGATGTAGCTGATATTTTTATCCTACCTACCATTGTAGAGAATTTTTCATTATCCGTTTTAAAAGCAATGGCACACAAATGTGTAGTCTTCTCTACGAGAAATAATAATGCGATTGAGATAATGGATGTTTTTTCGATTATGAATGGACAAAAAGATTCCAATATCTCCTATAAAATAGATATGTTACTTCGAGTAGAAGATGAAATAAAAAAAATAAAAAAAGAAAATTTTCAAATTGCTTCAAAATTAACCCCTACATATCAACGAGAAAAACTAAATAAAATCATAGAAAAGTTAGCACTCTAAAACTTTAAGTGCTAATTTATAAACTTTTTATTATTATTTCAACTCAAAATATCATAAAAACAATACAAACTAAAGGAGATTAATATGGCACAACACGAATTTCAAACAGAAGTAGGACAACTTTTAAAACTTATGACACACTCTTTATACTCAAATAAAGAGATTTTTATCCGGGAATTGGTTTCAAATTCAAGTGATGCGATTGATAAACTAGAATATCTTAAACTTACAGATGAAAAATTAAAGGGATTTGAAACAACTCCACAAATCAATATTAAAATTGATGAGGAGGATAAATCACTTACAATTAGCGATAATGGTATCGGTATGAATGAGGCTGATCTTATCTCTTCACTTGGAACTATCGCAAAATCTGGGACAAAATCTTTTATTGAAAGTCTTAGTGGTGATGCAAAAAAAGATAGCAAACTTATTGGGCAATTTGGAGTTGGATTTTATTCAGTTTTTATGGTTGCTGACAGAGTTGATGTTATCTCAAAAAGAGCTGGGGAAGATATTGCGCATAAATGGTCAAGCGATGGAGAGGGAAGCTATGATCTTACCCCTTGTATCAAAGATGAAAACGGAACAATTATCTACATCAAACTTAAAGATGAAGAGACAAGTGACTATACAAGCAAATATAAAATAAAAGAGGTTGTAAAAAAATACTCAAATCATATCGCTTATCCAATTTTTCTAAACTTTAAAGAGGAAGTTGAAAACGAAGAGACAAAAGAGAAAACTATGGAGTCTAAAAATGAGCAAATCAACGAAGCAACAGCTCTTTGGACACAAAGTAAATCTAATTTAAAAGAGGATGATTACAATCAATTTTATAAAACTATCTCGCACGATAGCGAAAATCCACTTCTTTATGTCCATACAAAAGCTGAGGGTGTCAGTGAATATACAACACTTTTCTATATCCCAAGTAAAGCTCCAATGGATATGTACAGAGTTGATTTTCAACCAGGGGTAAAACTCTATGTGAAAAGAGTTTTCATAACTGATAGTGAAAAAGAACTACTCCCTACATATTTAAGATTTGTAAGAGGGATTATTGATAGCGAAGATTTACCTTTAAATGTAAGTAGAGAATTACTTCAAGAAAATAAAGTGATGGCAAATATCAAACAATCTTCTATTAAAAAAGTTTTAGGTGAAATCAAAAAACTTTCAAAAGATGAAGAAAAATACAAAATATTTATCAAAGAATATAATCGTCCACTTAAAGAGGGTGTATATCAAGATTATGTCAATAAAGATGCTATTTTAGAGCTTGTAAGATACAAATCTACAAATGATAGTGAGAAGATGAGTTCACTTTTAGACTACAAAGAAAGAGCTGATACTGAACAAAAAGCAATATACTACATCATCGGAAGTGATGAAAAAGTGCTTAGAAATTCACCACTTCTTGAAAGTTACAAAAAAAATAATATCGAAGTTTTAATCCTTGATGATAAGGAGATCGATGAGATTATCACTCCTAGTATTGGAAAATATCAAGATTGGGATTTAAAAGATATTACAGCTTGTGAGGCTCCAAAAACAGAGCAAACAGAAGAAGAGAAAAAAGAGATTGATGATAAGTTTGCTTCAATCGTAGAAAAAATCAAAAATGCCTTAGGAAGTGAAGTCAAAGATGTACGAACTACAAACAGATTGAGTGACTCTCCATCTTGTGTTGTAAAAGATAGTAGTGACCCAATGGCTTCTATGGCACATATGTTTAGAATGATGGGTCAAGAGATGCCTGAATCTGCTCCAATTTTAGAGATCAATCCAGAACATCAAATAGTTCAAGCACTTAATGGTTGCCCAGATGATGCGATGATTGAAGATATATCACATCTTTTACTTGATCAAGCAAAAATATCTGAAGGGATGGAGATAAAAGATCCAATTAGTTTTGCAAAAAGACTCAGTAACATAATGGCTAAAGCACTATAAAATATTATCAAAAACACCCACTGAACTTAAGAATTTAAGTTCAGTTAAAAGTATTGGAAGCTGAAGCCTCTAGAACGTTCTTAATTTTGTATCCCTTATTGTTTGTTTAATTCTCTCAACAATTGCATACAAAACCTCTTCTTGAAGATAGTTGTCAAAGATTCCATAACTTTTTTCTGCATTCAATACTATTTGGCTATTTATTTGTGTATTTTTTTGATTATTTTTTTCATCTCTTATAATACTGACACTTTCAATATCACTGTATTCTTCTATTTTTTTCAGATACTCAATAAGAGAATATTTTTGCATATTCAATTCACTTTGACCAATGTGACTATAAGTTCCAATAATTAATTTTTTATTTTTATAATATGCATAAAGAACCCAGTTTAGATGAGATTTTAAAAGAATTTTTTTTAGAATAAGATTTAATTTATAAGTTTCTTTAACTTTTTTAAACTTACCTACTCTTGCTATATTGCTAAGTATTTCTGTAGTAGATTTAAAGTGAAAATCTTGTTTTTTTGTAACTTTGGAAAAAAACTTATTTTCATTTTTAAAATATAAGTTTTTTAATTCATCTGTTGAAACTAAATTATTTTCCATACTTTAATCTTTGAAGTTCTGCTCCAATATCATTTTGTCGCATAAAATGCTCTCCAATAAGAAAAGCATCAGCACCAATAGAACTAAGTCGTAGAATAGTTTCTCTATCATTTACTCCACTTTCTGCTACTATTATTTTTCCATTTGGGATCATCGGGATAAGCTTATCGCAAAGTTCCATATCCATCTCAAAAGTTTGCAAATTCCTATGATTTATTCCAATAATATGTGCACCACACCTCATTGCTTTTGTTAGATCTTCTTTATCGTGAATCTCAACTAATACATCAAGTCCAAGTTGCAATGCTCTATCATAAAGATGTTGCAACTCTTTTGTAGAAAGAGCTTTAGCAATCAAAAGAACAAAATCAGCACCATACACAAGTGCTTCAAGCAATTGATACTCATCAACAATAAAATCTTTTCTAAGAAGAGGTGTACCTACGTATCTTCTTATTTGTGTTAAATACTCCAAATCTCCTTGAAAAAAATGAGGTTCTGTAAGGATTGAAAGACAATTTGCTCCATTATTACTATACTCTAAAGCTATCTCCACAGGATCAAAATCTTCTCTTATAACCCCTTTACTGGGACTTGCTTTTTTTACCTCGGCTATTATTCTAATAGGCTCCTCTTTTGTAGCAGTTAGAAGTGTTCTCACATCTCGCGGTGGATAAGGGTTATACGCTAAACTTCTCCCCAACCAATCTATGCTATATTGTGCTTTTCTTTTTTCTAAATCATCTTTAGTTTTTCTTATTATTTCATCGAGTATCATTTTTTTCCTTTTTTCTTTTCTAAACAGTTTTTAATTTTTGTATGATGAAGTTGAATTATTTTATCATCAAACCCTACCTTTTGAACAACTTCACTTATATATTTATCTGCTAAGTTACATTCATTATTTTTAAAATATCCCCAAGCAAGAGAATCTTTATATGCAATATTTTCAGGATTTGTGTCATATGCTTTTTTAACTAATGCTAATCCTTTTTTATAATCTAAATTATAATCAATTAATAAATATCCATAAAAATTTTCAAAATCTGCATTTGATTTTTCTTTTAAAGCTAATTCAAAATTCTTCAAAACTTGATTGATTACAAGTTTTTTATCTTGTGCAAGAGTAAATTCAAGCATAGCAATTCGACCCAAAATAGTTGCATCTTGTGTTTCTAAATAGATCTTTTTCAAAACTTCAAGAGCTTTTTGATATAACCCCTCTCTCTCCAAAATAGAGGCTAACATTAAATTATTATTTCCAGTTTCAAATAAAAACTCAATAGCTTTTTGCTTATTTTGTTGCATATAAAGCTCTGCTAATGTTAACTCAAACTTTACTAAATTTTCTATTTTTTGTTCTTTTTTGTATTCACTGTAGAGCTTTTCCATCATCTCTGTCATACCGATTAAATTTTGTTCGTTTTGATAATACTGAAGAAGTTTCAAGCAAACACTTTGATTACATCCATGCTTATCTATAAAAGTTTTTAAAAATTCGATCGCTTTTGATTTATTATTTAATTTTACATAATAAATATTTGAAATAACAATTGCTAAATTTGATGTTTGTAATTTTTGAAATCCAAATTCATAATTTCTCAAACTATCCTCATACAGATCCAAAATAGAATATAAATCTCCAAGTAATCCACTATTTTTTGGTGATTTATAAGTTTCTAATTCTTTCGCAACTACTAAAGCATCTTCATACTTTTTGAGCATTACAGCTGCTACAATATATTTATAAAATAGCTCTTCTTTTATTTCTGGATACTTTTCAAAATTTTCTTGTGCAAGAAGTATAACTTTATCAAAATTTTGCATAGCAAGATAAGATTCTATAGTTCTTTTAAGATATTCGCTACTCTTTGTGTCTAGAAAAAGCTTCTCATAAATGATAACACTACCTGCAAAATCATTGTTAAATTCCTTATCAAGTCCCACAAGAATAGATAAATCATCTGTTGAAGAATCCGAAGGATTCGACAAAAGAGTACTTCCAATTAGTAAAAATATATAAATTATTCTATGATAGCTGGACATTCTTTCTTTAACTCTTCCATATTGTTTTTAAAATATTCCCAAAATGGAAAAGTTCGACATTGAGACGGTCGTGCATCATAAATAGAGCATTGTTTTTTGACTAAATCAAAAAATATACAAGCATAGTTATTATCACCAAGTTGCTTTTCTTTAATTGAAAATTTATAATCATACTTAACCAAATAGTTATCAAAAAGATCTTTCACTGGAATTTTTAAATACTTAGCAAGTCTTTCTATCTCTTCAATTGTTATCCAAATAAATCCACTTTCACCAATACAACAATTTCCAGCGCAACTACTACAAGCAGTTGAATCAAATTTAAAAGAATAATTTTTATGCTCTAAAATCATAATATTTCCATTTCAACTTTTATACTATATGTATTGCACATCTTATAAATATCTTCCATCTCTTCTGTAAAATTTTCACATTCAAACATAATAAGAGGGGGTAAAACCGTTAATAAACTTTTTGAGTTTTTTCTAACGAAAACCATTATTAAACTACTTTTTCTATCTCGTTTTGGATGTAAAAATTGTAAAGATTCTATATTTAATCGATACTTTTTACAAAAAAAGATGATATCATCAAGAAGCTTAACATCATAACAAAAGAAAAACTTCCCATTGTCTTTCAATATTTTTGAGGTTCTTTGAAGTAAAATTTCTAATGGCAAGCTATCATTGTATCGTGCTTTTTTTAAATTTTCATTTTCACTTTGCATCACAGATGAAGGGTAGAATGGTGGATTCGACACCACCATATCAAAAATATCTTCATCTTTTCCATTGATATTAAATTCATATTCTTGAAAATTTCCACTTAAAACATTTGAATTTATTTTATTTATTTGACTATTTTTTTTAGTTAAAAATACAAATTCTTTTTGAATTTCTAAACTATGAAGATTTAATTTTGGATATTCTTTAGCTACAAGAAGTCCTAATATGCCACTTCCACTTCCAATATCAAGCAAATTTCCTTGTATATTTTTAAATATTTTTAGATTTTCTTTAATAAAATTAAAGAGTACAAGTGTATCACTATTATAACAATACCCATTGTGTGGTTGGTAAAAAAGCATTAAAAAACACCATCGCTATTGCCGTTAAGAAACTTTTGAACAATATCAACTTTTGATGCCAAAAAATGTTCCGCGTCACCGTATTCAACAATAACGCCATCATAAAGCATTGCAAAATAATCAGCCGTCTTAAAAGTCTCTTTAATATCGTGACTTATCAAAATAGAAGTTGTTTGTGTTTTATGTTGCAAACTTACAATCATCTGAGAAATAACATCACTTGTAATAGGATCAAGTCCACTTGTAGGCTCATCATAAAGTAAAACTTTTGGATTCAAGATGATGGTTCTTGCAAGTCCTACTCTCTTTCGCATACCACCACTAAGCTCATCTGGATTTAAAAATGCAACCCTTGAGGCATCAAGTCCTACCAAAGTCAATTTATCCATAACTTCATTTTCGATAGTTTTTTCATCAAGTTTTGTGTGCTCACGCAGTGGGAAAGCAACATTTTCAAAAACATTCATACTATCAAATAAAGCTCCACTTTGAAATAAAAATCCAATCTCTTTTCTTGTCTCTCTTAGCTCTTTTTCACTAAAGCTTGTAATCTCTTTGCCATTAAAAAATATCTCTCCACTTGTAGGTTTCAAAAGTCCTACAATATGTTTAATAATAGTAGATTTTCCACCACCAGAAAGACCAAAAATAGCTGTGCATTTTCCTTCGACAATATCTAGATCAACACCATTTAATACTTTCTTGCTACCAAAATATTTATGCAAATTTTTAATTTTTATTACACTCTTGTTCAATTTATCGCTCCACATCAAACTCTATACAAAAACCACGATCAAGCTTTTCATAATCTTTATAAAATTCACAAGATTTTGGCTTATATACTTTGATATATTGTTCTAATCTACTTTTTTGATCGAATCCCATCTCACAATACAAATAGTGTATCTTATTTTCTGCCGCTCCATTTATGATTTTTTTAAGCAACTCATCTCCATCATCTCCACCAAAAAGGGCATTTGATGGCTCAAAAGTTACATTTTTAGGGAGCTTAAAATCATTTTTTATATAAGGAGGATTGGAGATACACATATCGAATTTTTCATCCGCAACATTTTCAAATAAATCACTTTTGAGAAATGTTATTTTATCTTCCACTCCAAATTTTTTAGCATTTAAAGTAGCTAATTCCAAAGCATCCTCGTTGATATCAACACCGACTATCTCTATATTTGGAATAAGTTTTGCTAACATCACTGAAACAATACCACTTCCTACACCAATTTCAAGTACTTTTGGATTTTCAAATTCTTTTAAAATTTTCTCCGCTTTCTCAACCAAAATCTCTGTTTCAGGTCGTGGAATAAGGACATTTTGTCTGACTTCAAAACTTTCTCCATAAAAATTAGCACGATTTGTAAGATACTCAATAGGAAAATCGGTAGCTCGTTTTTTGACAAGTTTTCCTAAAGCATCTTCACAATCACACTCATTTTTATAGTTTAAATGGAGCCAAATTGGATTTTTATCCAAAAGAAAAAGGAGAAGCATCTCTACCTCTTTTACTGGAATATGAGTCACCTCTTTTAAAAGTGAAGCATATTTTTTGATGATTTGCTCATAAGTCATCTTAATGAGGTAATTTTTCTCTCATTATCTCAACCAGTTCACTTGGAATCGTATCAAGTTTTGGAAGAACAATATTGATAGTTATATATAAACTTCCCATCTCTTTTGTTTTTCGATTTAATACACCCAACTCTTTTAATCTCATCTTTTGATTTTGTTTTGTATCTTGTGGGATTTTAAGAGTTACGTCTTTATAAAGTGTTTTCACTTCTACTTTTCCACCAAAAAATGCAGTGTAAAGTGGTACATCAACTTTTAAATAAAGATCATCTCCATCTCTTGTATATTCACTGTCTTCATTCACATTAATTGTAAGTATTAAATCTCCTCTTGGAAATCCTTGAGCTTTTTTCCCTTTCTCTTTGGCTCTTATTTTTTGACCATTTGCAATCCCTTGAGGTATTTTGATATCAAAACTTTCACCATTTAAAGTGATACTTTTTTTACCACCAACCACTGCCGTTTTAAAATCAACCGTTAAACTCGCTTCGATATCCAAATCTGGCTCATATCCACTGCCAAATCCTCCTCCAAAACTAGCTCCTCCAAATCCTCCTCCTGAGAATCCTCCTCTTCCACCACCAAACATATTTCTTAAAATATCATTCAGATCAACACCATTTCCTTGCCCTCGTGCAAAATCATGGAAATTTTGCCCACCAAACATACTATCTCCGTATTGATCATATTGAGCTTTTTTTTCCTCATCTCCAAGCACTTCATAAGCTGCATTTATCTCTTTAAATTTCTCTTCTGCTTCTGGTGTTTTATTGATATCTGGATGGTATTTTTTTGCTAAACTTCTGTATGCTTTTTTGATCTCAGCTTGTGTTGCACTTTCACTAACACCAAGTGTTTCATATAAACTTTTTGCCATTATTATCCTTTCTTGGTATGTTCCAAATTACTATCGCAATATGTGCCATTATATTTCTCTCCTTGCAATATTATGCTCAAATTCCTAAAACAATCTGTTCTATAACTATCTTTTTTCTTTTAATTAAAATCTCTATAAATTATAAAAAGTCAATGGAATACCCACCAACTTTTGAAATTATACTTGATATGTTAGCACTTGTCAATAAAGAGTGCTAATACATAATCCTATTATTTCGCTAAAAGACCTTTTTTAGGACCACTTACACCACAACACTGTTTATATTTCTTTCCACTACCGCAAGGACACAACTCATTTCTAGCTATCTTTTTTCCTAATAATTCTAGCTCTTCGGCTTCATCATCTTTATTTGTAAAAAATACTTCACTTGATGCTTCCATTTGTGCTTTTAGTGCTTCAATTTCTCTTCTTTCCGCTTCTTCATCTCTAAGCCTAACAGTAAATAATATCTTAACTATTTCTAACTTGATAGAAGCAATAAGCTCTATAAACATGTTATAACTTTCTTTTTTATACTCTACAAGTGGATCTTTATGATTATAGCCTCTAAGCCCAATTCCAGTTTTAAGTGTGTCCATAGTATAAAGGTGATCCCTCCATGAACTATCGAGAATTTGAAGATATAAGATCTTTTCTATCTCTTGCTTTTGTTCATCTATTACTATTGACATCTTTTCATCATATTTTAATTCTACTAATTCTAAAAGTTTTTTGCCAACTAATTCCTTATCTTCAGAAACGATATCTTCTTTTATAATATACAATCCTAATTCTTCTTGTAATTTTAAAGAAATATGTTCATAATTAAAATTATCCATCGAAGCTGTTTCACTTAATAATTCTGCATTTTGCATAAGATCAGTACAATATTCAGCGATATTTTCTCTGATCTTTGAACCAATATCATATTCTTTATTTAGTAAATTATTTCTAAAGTTATAAATAACTTTTCTTTGTTCATTTGCTACATCATCATATTCTAATAAGTGTTTTCTACTTTCGAAATGCATAGATTCTACTTTTTTTTGTGCATTTTCTACTGCTCTTGTAACCATACCAGATTCGATATGTTCACCCTCTTCGATACCAAGCCTTGTCATAATATTTGCAATCTTATCACTTCCAAATATTCGTAAAAGATTATCTTCCAAACTCAAATAGAATTGAGATTCACCGATATCTCCTTGTCGTCCACTTCTCCCTCGAAGCTGATTATCTATCCTTCTGCTTTCATGTCTTTCAGTTGCGATGATAGCCAAACCACCAAGCTCTAAACACTCTTTTGGAAGCTTAATATCAACCCCTCTTCCAGCCATATTAGTAGCAATTGTTACTGCACCTTTTTGACCAGCATTTTCTACTATTTTTCCCTCTTTCTCATGTTGTTTCGCATTTAAAACAGTATGAGCTATCTTTTTATCTTTTAATAATGTATGTAAATATTCACTTTTCTCAATAGAAGTGGTTCCCACAAGAACAGGTTGCCCTTTGTCGCTATATTCTTTGATTTTAAGACAAATGGCATCAAATTTCTCCCTTTCACTTTTATAGATCAAGTCATTTTTATCAATTCTTGTCACAGGGATATTTGTAGGGATACTTACAACATCAAGATTATAAATCTCTGCAAATTCAGTAGCTTCCGTTTGAGCCGTTCCTGTCATACCAGCTAAAGTTGTATACATTCTAAAATAATTTTGGAAAGTGATATCTGCTAAAGTTTGAGATTCGTCTTGAATTCGTACACCCTCTTTTGCTTCAAGTGCCTGATGTAACCCTTCGCTATATCTTCTCCCTTCACTTAATCTACCAGTAAACTCATCAACTATAATAACTTCATTGTTTTGCACAACATAATCTACATCTTTTTGAAAAATATAATTTGCTTTTAAAGCTTGATCAAGTTGATGTGAAAGTCCAGCATTTTCCAAAGCATACATATTTTCTACACCATACATCTCTTCAGCTTTTGTGATTCCACTATCATTTATCATCACAACTTTATTTTTTTCATCTACATAAAAATCACCTGTAACAACTGGTTGTTCATCAGGCTTTAAAGATTCTATTTTTTCACCTTGTTCCAAAGACAAAGCTATCTCATTTGATTTTACATAATCACTTGCTTTTCGTTTCGTTGGGCCACTGATGATAAGAGGTGTTCTTGCTTCATCTATTAAAATAGAGTCTATCTCATCAACAATAACATAGTGGTGTCCTCTTTGAACTTTTTCACCGATATCATAGACCATATTGTCTCTTAGATAGTCAAATCCATATTCATTATTTGTACCATAGGTTATATCACAATTGTATTGTTCTTTTCTATCTATATCATTTTTAAGAGCATTCGTAACAATCCCAACACTAAGACCTAAAAAGTTATACAATTTTTTTAATTCCTCTGCATCTCGTGTTGCTAAATAATCATTTACTGTTACTACATGAACCCCTTTACCGCTAAGTGCATTCAAAATAACAGGTAATGTGGCTACAAGTGTTTTCCCTTCACCTGTTTTCATTTCAGCAATTCTTCCATCATTAAGCACTAATCCACCAATAAGCTGAACATCATAGTGTCTCATCCCTAAAATTCGCTTACTCGCTTCTCTTGTTATGGCAAACACATCATTTAAAACTTCATTTGTTGTAACACTATTTAGTTGTATTTTTTCTTTAATTTCATGAATTGCTGCTTGAAGTTCGTTATCCTGCATTGCACTATATTTTGATTCAAGTGCATTGATAGATTCAACTCTTGCGCGATATTTTTTAACTTCTTTATCATTTTTTGTACCAAATATTTTTCCTAAGATAGCTAACATAAAATTTTAATCCTTTTTCGTATATAATTGGGTAGATTATAACCAAAGGATGATTATGAAAGTATTAACTATAAGTTTATTTTTAACTAATCTACTTGTTGCAAATATTTTAGAGTTCAAAACATTCAGCACCGATTTTAAACAAATAGTAAAAAATAAATCAGGACATGAGATTATTTACAAAGGTGAACTTAGAATAAAAGGAAATAATAAAATTTTATGGAGTTATAAATATCCAATGATCAAAAATATTTATATTCATAAGAATAATGTGATTATTGACGAACCAGAGCTAGAACAAGCAATTGTATCTAGGTTAAATGATGATTTAAATATAGTAAAAATTATTAGTAATTCAAAAAAGGTTTCTCTAAATACTTATGAAAATAGATTAGAAAATACAACGTATACGATTATAATTGAAAACAATATTTTAAAATCTCTTCATTATAAAGATGAACTCGATAACAAAGTAGTAATTTTATTTACACATTTTCAAAAAGATGTTTCATTAAGTGACAATGCTTTTATATTTGAAATACCAAAACATTATGATCTCATAAAAAGATAGTTCTTTTTTGATATGATGCGAAAGAAGGTACAGCTGATAATAGCTTGAAAGTAATTTCAAGAGGAAAGTCTGGGCTTTAGTGAAGCAAGGTTCCATCTAACAGATGGCTAGGGTAACCTAAGGGAAAGTGCAACAGAAAGTAAACTTCCATCTCTTGGTTAGAGCTCTGGTAAAGGTGAAACGGTGGGGTAAGAGCCTACCAATATTTTGAGTAATCATTATAGTTATGTAAACCCAACCTAAAGCAAGAAAACAATGGTATAAGCTTCACATCTTTTTGTTTTCGCAAGATTTTTAAAGTAATTTAAAAACTAGATAAATTATTATCCACGACAAAACGCGGCTTATGCTGTACCTTTTTTTCTATAAAATTATTGAGCCGCTTGCAAATTTCAGCCAGTCTAAGTAGCTAATTTTCTATTCCATTATTATCATAGCCATAATTATTCATTCTAAGGAATAATATAGGAAATGCTCAAAATTTAGGAAAAATACCAAAATGAAATAGTGTTATAAACTTATGAGTTTTTCAATCCTCTTCTCATTGATTCAATTGTATCTTCTTTGATTTTTGTATTGGTAAAGTATTCAAAAGCAACTACACCTTGATATAAAAGCATATCTTCTCCATCTTTAAAAACGAGATTTTTTTCTTGAGCCAAAAGTAAAAAAGGTGTCATTTTCCCATAAATGCAATCAATCACATATTTTGCATTTTTCATAAGAGACTCTAAAAATTCTAATGGAGCTGGATATTCAGTATCACTGAGTCCGGCACTTGTGGAGTTTACTATTAAATCAAATCTTTTTTCTTTTGAAAAACTATTAAAATTGTAAAATTCACATCCAAGATTTATAAAGAAATCTTTACTATTTTCACTTCGATTTAAAATAGTAACTTCAAAGTTTTTCTCTTTTAAGATAACAGCGATAGATTTTGCAGTCCCCCCTGCTCCTAAAATAAGTACAGACTTCACATCTTTAAACTCTTCAATCGATTTATAAAATCCAAGTGCATCTGTATTGTACCCTTTGATTTTTCCATCAATATTTATATAAGTATTAACAGCTCCTATTTTTTGTGCAAGTGGATCCAAAATATCAGCGTATCTATAAGCATACTCTTTATGAGGAAGTGTAATATTTGCTCCACTAAATCCACCTTCAAGAAATATCTTTTTTATATCATCACCATTTTCTAAATGTGTTTTGGAATATTCCCCATCAAACCCAATTGCTCTAAATCCAGCATTGTGCATTTGTGGTGATTTTGAATGAGAGACTGGATTTCCAAAAATAGTAAACTTTTTCATTTTGATAACTTCAAGTCTATTGTTTATTTAAAATTTCACAAGCTTCTTTGGCATGATATGTGATAATGATATCAGCCCCTGCTCTTTTAAAACCAAGCAAAGTTTCCATCATCACCCTTTCGTAGTCGATTATCCCAGCTTTTTTTGCACATTGAAGCATCGCATATTCTCCGCTTACATTATAAACAGCAAGTGGAAGTTTTGAAGCATTTCTAATATCTCTTATCACATCAAGATAAGCTAAAGCTGGTTTTACCATAAGTATATCAGCTCCTTGTCTTTCATCTTCTAGCGATTCTTCTATTGCTTCAAGTCGATTTGCTGGATCCATTTGATACATTTTTCTATCACCCTTACTTGGAGTAGATTCAGCAACATCACGAAATGGTCCATAATAAGCACTTGCAAATTTAGTACTGTATGCCATAATTGGAAGATTTTCATACCCATTTGCATCAAGTGTTGTTCTAAGTGCCTCGATAATCCCATCCATCATCCCACTTGGTGCTATCATATCAACACCAGCTTTTGCATGAATCAGTGCTTGTTGCCCTGATATTTCCAAAGTTGCATCATTATTTACCGTACTATTATCATCCAATATCCCGCAATGCCCATGATCAGTATATTCGCAAAAACAAAGATCAGTTACCACAAACATATCTGGGAACTCTTTTTTGATAGCTTTAACTGTACGACTTATGATACTATGCTCACATAAACATTCACTTCCAATACTATCTTTCACATCAGGTATAGCAAAAAGGATAATGCTGTTAAGTCCAATTGTTCTTATGTAAGCACACTCTTTAAGTATCTCATCAATTGACATTTGAAATACACCTGGCATCGAGCTTATCTCATTTTTAATACTGGATCCTTCTTTAACAAAAAGTGGATAGATAAAATCATTTTTTGTTAAAACCGTCTCTTTTACAAGATTTCGTAAAGTTTCATTAACTCTTTTTCTTCTAAACCTTTTAAACATCCCTACTTCTCGCTTTTATTTTTTGCTTTGAATTCATTATACTCTTCATAAGTTCCTTCAAAATCAACAATTGAACCATCAGCCTGAATTTCAATAATTCTATTTGCAAAAACATCCAAAAGTTCCCTATCATGAGAAATACAAATAACACTTCCTTCGAACGAAAGTAAAGCTTCCCCAAGTGCAATAATAGCCTCAAGGTCAAGGTGATTTGTTGGTTCATCTAAAAGTAAAAAATTTCTTCTCTCAAGCATAATCTTTGAAAGCATCATTCTGTGTTTTTCCCCACCAGAACAATTTTTGATAGATTTCTCTTGCTCTTGCCCATTAAACAACATTCTTCCAAGGCAATTTCTAATCTCACTAATATCAGCTTCTCTATCAAAATCCCTTAACCAATCATAAAGTGTACTATCACCTTGGATTAAATCGGTTGCATTTTGTGGGAAATAACTTACATTTACAGTTGCTCCCCATTTTATTTCACCACTATCAGGTTTCAAGTTTTCCATTAAAATTTCACAAAGTGTTGTTTTTCCAACTCCATTTGCTCCAATGAGGGCGATTTTATCTTTTTTATCCATCATAAAACTAACACCGTTTAAAACAACTTTTCCATCATAGCTTTTTTTAATATCTATAATCTCCAAAATTTCTTTGCTGATAGGTTTTTCTTGTCTAAATACAATCGAAGGGTCCCTTCTTGAACTCACTTCAATAGCTTGAATATCAAGTTTTTCTAATTGTTTTGCTCTACTTGTTGCTTGTTTTGCTTTTGAAGCATTTGCACTAAATCTTCTTACAAACGCTTCCAAATCAGTTTTCTCTTTCTGTTTTTTATCAAAATCTGTTTGAGCTTGTTTTGCTAAAACTGTTGAAGCGATATACCAATCATCGTAAGTACCCGTAAATTCTCTAATTTTTTTAAAGTCAACATCCAGAATATTTGTACAAACAGCATTTAAAAAGTGTCTATCGTGTGAGATAACTACCATTGTCCCTTCGTGATGTTGAAGTTGATTTTCAAGCCAACTAATTGTTTCGATATCTAAGTTATTTGTAGGCTCATCAAGGAATAATACATCTGGTCTTGGGAAAAGCACTTGTGCAAGAAGAATTTTAAATTTATCCCCACCTGTAAGTGTACTCATAAGTTCATGATGTATTGCTGCTGGAAATCCAAGTGATTCTAAAATCTTAGTAATCTTTATATCATATTCATAAGTTGGATCTTCTTCACAACATACCATCTCTAATTCACCAAGTTTTTCACCAATTTCATCAGTGTACTCTTCCATATAAAGTCGCTCTTTCTCTTTGATCGCATCAAATAGTCTTTGATTTCCAACAAGAACTGCATCAACTAAAGTATATTCATCAAATGCAAATTGATTTTGACTAAGTACCCCCACTTTTTTACCAGACTGAACTTGAACTTCACCCTCCGTAATCTCCTCTTGTCCACTTAACATTTTTAAAAATGTTGTTTTCCCAGCACCATTTGCTCCAATAAGTCCATATCTTTTCCCCGCATCAAGAGAAAGATTGATATCTTGAAATAAAACTCTTGGTCCAAAAGTTTTTTTTAGTTTTACGATTTTTACCATTTTCCTAAATCCCCATATTATTTATTTGTGGCTTAATACAAGTCGCGATTATATCAAAAATAAGATAATAAGCATCTAATGAATATAATCTATTCTATGATAAAAAAGAAAACAATCCTCCAACAAAAACTTGATATTGAAGTAGAAAAGCGAAATCATTTTAATGAATTATCCACAGAAAAACCAGATCCAATTATTATTGCAAAACAATACAACGATGAATATATTTCTCTTGTTTGTGCTTTATTTGCTTATGGAAATGTAAAGTTAATTATGAAATTTTTAGAGTCTTTAGAGTTTAATTTACTTGATTGCGACGGAAACACTATTAAAGAAAAACTAATTGGAAAATATTATAGATTTCAATCAAGTGATGATATTGTTGCTATTTTTACAGCTTTAAATAAACTTAAAAAAGAAAAAACTTTGGAGCAAATATTTTTACAAGGTTATAAAGAAGACAATAATGTCTTAGAAGGAATTGATAGCCTTATTAAAGAGATAAAAGCAATACATCCTTATTCCTCAAAAGGATATGATTTTTTCTTTGGAATACCTTTTAAAAGAGATAAAAATGGAAAAATTAAATATCAAGGGAATTCTCCATATAAACGATACAACATGTTTCTAAGATGGATGGTAAGAAGCGATAATATTGATCTTGGACTTTGGAAAGAAAATATCGATAAAAAAGATTTAATTTTACCACTTGATACACATACTTTTAAAGTCAGTCAAAAACTTGGATTACTTAAAAGAAATATTTATGATCTTCAGTCTGCAATTGAAATTACAAAAAATTTACAACTTTTTGACAAACAAGACCCTATTAAATATGATTTTGCAATCTACCGTATTGGTCAAGAGAAATTAATTTAAAAAAATGCTAAAAATCACTACGGCACAAAATGAAGAAATTCCTAAAAGAAATTTCTAATCTAATGATTAAACATCTTATAAAGCATCATTAAAAGTATTAAACTATTTAAAGCCAAAAGATATCTTTTGTAATTATTTATATGAACTATCCCCTTCATTTTTATTCCAAAATAAACGCCTATTAAAGAACCAATCCCAACTATAAAACCTTCATTGTAAAGCATTTCACCTGCAAATGCAAGAGATATAAATCCAGCAATGGAGCTAAATATAACAAAAAATAATCCCAAAGAGGATGCGTCTTTAAGATTATAAAAAAGATATCCAACCAAAATTGGTGTCAGCATAGCACTGCCACCAATTCCAATACTCATAGCAATCGCTCCAATAATAAAACCTACCAAAAACAATAAAGCTTTGTTGTGGGACTTTTGTGCTTCATTTCCAAGTGGTGAAGAAGCCGATATCCTATAAATTGAAAAGATGATGATAAATAAAAAAAGATACTCTAAAAATTGATTGGAAACCATAGAATGGATAAAACTACTTTGAAATCCTCCAGCAAATCCACCGAAACCTATAATTAACCCATCTTTAAGAAGTTTTTTATTTTGATTGTAATTTAAAAAAGTTCCATACACAGAACTAAAAACCATCTGCATAATAGAAATAGCTACTGCTTCTTTCATCAGAAAACCAATATTCAAAAGCATAGGAACAAGAATCATTCCACCGCCAACACCAAAAAAGCCAGAAATAAATCCTGTTAAAATTCCAAAAATAGCAAGTTCTAAAACCATTGAACTATCTTATTTTCTATTCACTGATTCAATAAAACTAGCATAAATATCTTCTAATGCTTTATCTTCAATACTCACATCAATATTATCTTGCTCTTTGATAGCCTTCTCGAGAACCGCAACTCTTTTCATAAGATAAATAATCATCTCTTTAGATATATCTGGGAAATCAGCACTATCAAGTTTTGTTTCATCCATACAAGTAACTACTTTTCTTTTTAAAACTCTAGCAGGAACACCAACTGCTGTACTACAAGCTGGTACATCTTTAATCACAACAGAATTTGCTCCTATTTTACAATCATCCCCTATGGTAATATTTCCAAGTATTTTAGCTCCGCCACCAATTACACAATTATTTCCAATAGTTGGATGTCGTTTCCCTTTGCTTAAGCTAACACCTCCAAGTGTAACTTGTTGATAAATAAGAACATCATTACCAATAACAGAAGTTTCTCCTATAACCACACCAAATCCATGATCTATAAAAACTCGTCGTCCTATTGTAGCTGCTGGATGAATATCAATTGATGTAAAAAATTGAGCAATGCCAGAGATAATTCTAGCCATAACCTTAAAATTATTTTTATACAATTTATTTGCAATTCGATAGTGGATAATTGCCCAAACTCCAGGATAATTAAAAATTAATTCAAACGAAGAATGAAGTGCTGGGTCATTTTTCTTTGGAAGGAAAAAGTCCTCTTTTATTACTGATAATAACCCCATTATTTTTGTGAACTCATTCCAATTTTTAGATATCCATTGTCTTTCAAAAACTTTTTAAGTGTAAACAGAAGATCATCATCTCTTAGTTTTGAGAATAATTTTTGTTGTAAATTAAACATATGATAATCCAAATCCTCCAAAATATCATGAATATTTTGAGATGGCAAAAAGTCTTTTAGTACTGCCTTACCATTTTCAAAGATCACATTTACTTCAGATGGTGAGGAGAAAAGATTATGTTTCATCCCTAGTACATCCTGATAAGCACCGACCAAAAAGAATCCTAAAAAATATTCCTCTTTTTTTAAATCCACATCATGTAAATAAAGTGGTTTTTTTGGATTAAAAGGCATCTCACCATCACTATCACAAGTGATATCCCAAAGTGTTGCACTTCTCGTAGCCGGAATATCAAGGTGTGTTAAAGGCATGACTGGAAATTCTTGATCAATTCCCCAAAAATCAGGCAATGATTGGAAAATAGAGAAATTCAAAAGATATTTTTCTTGAATCTTAGCTTCAATTTTTACTAACTCTGTATAATCTTCAACAGATAATAATGATATAGTTTTTTTAATAATCAAGTGTGTTAAAATCTCGCCATTACTTCTATCTTGTAAATCTATATAACCTAAACTAAACAATGTAAGCAACGATTCTAAATGCTCTAAAGCATCATGCATATATTCCCTTGCTGTTTTTACATTGATAGAATTGTATAAGTCATAAAGCTCTTTAATAAGTGGTGGATCAATCAAAGATGCATCATCCATTGATTCTTTTAATTTTAAATTTTCAAGTTCATATTCTGAAGAAAAAAGCTCAAGAACAGGAGTGACTAAAACAGTTGAAGGAGCTGCTATAAATCTTCCTGATTCTGTGAAAATATTTGGCTCCCTTACCCCTTTTTGTTTTGTAATTTCTTTAAGAGTAAAAACAACATCATTACTAAATTCTTCCAAAGAATAATGTTTTTCTTTTTCAAATTGACTATATTCAATCCCAAGTCCACCACCGATATTGATATTTTTAAGATTCATTGCACCCATGTTTACAAGTTCCGAATAGATGTGTCCAGACTCTTTGAGTGCCTTTTTAAGTGGCATAATTGATGTCATAGAAGAACCGATATGAAAATGAATCATAAAGAGATACTGAACCATATCATTTTTTGATAAAGCTTCATAGGCTTCAAGAATTTCTGTTGAACTCAAACCAAATTTAGAATCTATCCCTCCGCTCTTTGCCCAAACACCACTTCCACCGCTATGAAGTCTCACACGAAGTCCAATATTAGGACAAAACTCTCCATTAAACTCATGATAAACTTCAATAATTTTATCAAGTTCATTAATTCCCTCAAGGGTGATTGTAATGTTATAGCCCATCTTAACAGCAATAAATCCAAGCACAATCATCTCTTTATCTTTAAAACCATTTACAGTAATTGGCGCATCAAGATTATTATAACTCATAGCAAGAATCAGTTCAGCTTTACTTCCTGCTTCGAGTCCATAATTATAAATTTTACTTCCTTCAACCATAGGGAGAACAAAATTTGGAAATTGATTTACTTTTAAAGGAAATACAGCATTGAAACTCCCTTCGTACCCATATGCTTTTATAGAATTATTAAATGTTGTATAAAGTGTACTAATCTGCTTAAGCGTAAGATGTGGAAATCTTATCAGCAATGGACCTTTATTCCCTCCATCAACTCTTATTTGCTTAACAATATCTATAAGACTTGGATGTTCTCCATTATTAACTTTCACTACACCATCTTGGATAAAAAAATTATCATCACCCCAAATATCAATTCCATAATTGTTTACACTAATACTTTTTTTTGTTTTCATCAGAACTTCTCCCTTAATATGATTTTTTCTTGATTTAATTTAATATCTTTTATCCAAATCGTTCCATTTGTTAATTCATTATAGCCTATTAAAGCTATTACAGTTGCGTTTAATTTTTGACTATTTTCAAGATGTTTCGTAAAACTTCTTGATTTGTAATCTGTTAGCACTTTAACCATTTTTCTTTTATTAGCTACTATGTGAAAAACTTGTTCTAAAGCCTCTTCACACATCGCCCCAATATAGATTATCTCTTCACTTTCTTCTTTCATTTTAATAAGCTCAAGAAGTCTTTCAATTCCTATAGCAAATCCAACGGCTGGTGTAGTCCTACCTCCTAAAAATTCAGTTAATCTATCGTATCTTCCACCACCTGCGATGGCACTTTGGCTTCCTATTTCATCACTTATAAATTCAAATGCTGTTTTTGTATAATAATCAAGCCCTCTCACTAAATTTGTATCAATTTCATAAGCCACATCATTATCATTAAGTATCTTTTTCAATTGTGCAAAGTCATCATCGCAATCTTCACAAAGATTGTATGTTATTTTAGGGGCATTTTTTAGTTCCATTTTACAACTTTCATTTTTGCAATCTAGAACTCGTATAGGATTGCTCTCAATTCTTCTATCACAATCTTCACAAAGGTGTAAATCTTTTAAATGTGCTACAAGATTTTCTTTATATGGTGGCATACACTTTGTGCAACCAAGTGAATTAATCAGAAGTTTATATCCAATTCCAACACTCTTTAAAATTTCACAAATCATTAAAATAATGTTTGCATCCTCATATACACTAGCTTCTCCAAAAGATTCGCATCCAAACTGATGAAATTCTCGAAGTCTCCCTTTTTGAGGTCTTTCATACCTAAACATCGGTCCATGGTAAAAATATTTTCTTGTCCCCCCTGCTCGGTCTAGTTTATTTTGAATAAACATTCGTACAACTCCAGCAGTTCCTTCAGGTCTTAGGCATACATCATTTTTACCTTTATCCATAAACTGATACATCTCTTTTCCTACAATATCACTACTTTCCCCTACACTTCTTTTAAAAAGTGCTGTTTCTTCCAATATAGGTGTTTCAAGATAACTAAATCCATATCTTGAAGCTATTTTTGAAGCATTTGAAATAAAATAATTAAAAAGTTCTCCTTCTTGTTCTTTGATATCTTTCATACCTCGTAAACTTTGTATATTATTTATTTTTTTATCCATTAATAAAATCCTCTATATTTTTTCCTATTGTCTCTATTGGAAGTGATGCATCAACGATTAAATTGTTAATACCTAAATCCTCTATAATTGTTTTCATTTTCGATTGAATTTCCAAAAGATACTCTATCCCACGGCTTTCTATCCCATCATTTGTTTTCCCAGCCAATCTTCTTGAGAGCTCATCAGAGGAAAGCTCAAGCATTATAATCTTATCTGGCATCACACCATCGAGTGCTATCTTATTAAGCTCCATCGTCATAGAAATAGGAAAATCTTTCGCATAAGCCATCCCAGAGATAAAACTTCTATCACTGATAACTGTTTTCCCCCCATTTGGCTTTACAACTTCTTCTAAATGTTCTGCTCGATCTGCTAAAAAAAGAAACATTTCTGCTATTTTAGATTTTGCTCTTGCATTTAAAACCATATCTCGAAGTTCCAATCCTATAGCTGTTCCACCTGGTTCTTTAGTAAATATTGCATCTGGATAATTCTTTTTTAAAATATCAAGTTGCGTAGATTTTCCAGCTGTATCAATTCCTTCAATTACGATATACATTCTTTTATATCCTCTAAAATTTCATTTGGAACAAGATGACTTACGCATCCTTTAAATTTTAAAATCTCTCTCACAACAGATGAACTTACAAAAGCATTTTCCAATGTTGGCATAAAATAGATCGTATCGATATCTTTATCTAAAGAGTTGTTTGCATACCCCATTTGTAGTTCATATTCAAAATCACTCACAGCTCTAAGTCCTCGAATAATGACACTGATATCTTCATTTTTAGCAAAATCAACAAGCAATGTATTGAATGATTTAGCTTGTACTTTCATCCCTTTTGTTGCTTTCTCTACCAATTTTACTCTTCTATCTGTATCAAACATTGGATTTTTTGAATTTGAATTTGCAACAGCTACAATAACTTCATCAAAAACATGCAAAGCTCTTTTTATAATATCCATATGTCCATTTGTAATAGGATCAAATGTCCCGCTATAAATTGCTCTTTTTTTATTTTTTTCCAAACTTAACTCCATCTTTTGTATAAATTATGTTCAATATTCAAAGTATCGAACCATTTTCCAATGATAAAATTTTCCATCTCTTCAAGAGTTTGTTGATTTGAATAATATCCTAACATTGGTGGCGAAATGATTACATTCAAATGAGCCAATTTCGTCATATTTTCTAAATGAATCACACTAAAGGGCATCTCTCTTGGGGCAAGAACAATTTTTCTTTTTTCTTTAAGCATCACTGAAAATACTCTTGTGATAAGTGTATCCGCTATCCCAACAGCGCATTTTGCTAAAGTATTCATACTGCATGGAAGTATAATCATTGCATCTGTTTGAAATGAACCAGAAGCGATACAAGCACCAATACTCTCATCATCATAAAATAAAATATTACTGCCTTGAGGCAAAGATTCATTTTGTTCAAATTGAAGTGCTATTTTAGCACTTTTTGAAATAACACAAAAAATCTCAATATCTTTTGGTAGTAATTTAAGAAATTTCAATCCCAAACCAACACCGCTAGCACCTGTAATACCGACAACTAATTTCATTTATTGCTCCATCATAATAAGAATTATATTCTAGCAAAAAAGCACTTTATAGAAAATCAAAGATTATATCACTTCATTATATATATATTTTAAAGAAAAAAATTTCTTCGAATAATCTAGATTCTTTAATCTTATTTTAATATTAAAGAATATATCATTTTGTATAATATTTATATTATTAAATATACTAATTAAAATACTATAATATTTAGCATTATACAAAATATATAAAAAGGATAATAAATGAACAAAATAATAAGTTTTATAAGAATCAATAAAAATAATGAAGAATACACTCAAAATCAAGCAATTGGAATTGCTAAATATTTACATAAAAACAATCTTCAACTTCATAATAATATTGAAATTGAACTCACTACCCCTGAAGATGAAGAGAAAATTTCAACTCTTTTGCTTGATTGTAAAAGTGACTGTACAATCTTAATATATGATCTTAATGTATTTGGAAGAACTATATCTTCAATTTTAGATATGTTAAAAAATCTTCTCAATCTTGGAGCAAGAGTTATAAGTATCAATCAAAATCTTGATCTTGAAAGCAAAGATGATATGCTTACTAAGATGATTTTGGGTGTTATAGCTATGACTATTTCACTTGAAAAAGACTTGATGAGTTTAAGAACAAAAGAAGCATTAACAGTAAAAAAACTTGATGGCGTAAGTCTCGGAAAACCAAAAGGGACTATTCAAAAATCTAAATTTGACAAAAAAAGAGACAAAATAGAGGAATTACTTGCCGTGGGTCTAAGTGTAAGAAAGATTGCTAAATTGCTTGGATACAATAATCACATAGGGCTGAATAACTATGTGAAAAAAAGAAATATAAGAGAAGTAAACGATTCTAAGATTGCAAGTTAAACTAAACAATCTTTCGGGGAATATTTAAATTTTGACTTGTAAGTATCTCATAGCTAATTGTATTATGCAATTGTGCTAATTTACTCACATCTTCAAAAATACAAATCTCATCTGCTGATCCCTCAACAGCAATACTATCCATAGAGACTCTCCCTAAGACTTGTTTTCCATCAGCTGTTTTATACTCTTTCCCCCCAAGTCTTTTAAACCCATCTCCATAACCAATACTATAAGTTGATACTTCCATATCATTTGGTGCGGTGTATGTTCCACCATAACCAATTCTTTGACCTTTTTTAAGTATTCGTGTAGCTATTTTTTTAGCATAAAGTGACAAAACAGGTTTTAATTTTGGGAAATTAAGTAGTTCAGGTCCATCAAGATATCCATAGCTTGCTATACCCACTCTAGCGAAATCTTCATCAAAATTTTGGTGTCTAAAAAGAGCCGCTGAATTACAGCTATGAAACAAAATGTTAGGCACATCGAGTTTTTCACATATCTTTTTCACATCCTCTTTTAACCCCTTAAAAACAGTGTTTTGATAGAAAAAATCGCTTGTGAATTCATCTGCACTTTTATGGTGTGTAAAAACTCCACAAATATTTAATTTTTTTTCAAAAGCTGTTAACAAAGCCATTTCCAGCTCTTCAGGTGCTATCCCATTTCTATGCATTCCAGTATCAATTTTGATATGAACATTCGTATTCATAGGGAGTTTAGAGAGATCTTCCAAACAATTAATTGCTATGTGAAAAGTATGTGAAAAAGTATCAATTTGAGTATCAGCCAATATTAAAATAAAGTCAAATAAATGTTCTACTACAACAGCCTCTTGATATGTTTGGACAACTGCTTTTTTAAGCCCAAATTCATTTGCTAAAGTTGCAATCTGAAGTAATCCATGACCATAAGCATTATCTTTTAACACGATAGCTATTTTTTCTTTTCCTCCCGCATGATTTGCACAAGTTTGAAGGTTGTAAAACAGATTTTCTTTGCTTAACTTAATATATGACATTTTCACTCTTTTGATTTGAAATATTGAAGGAGGATATTAGCATCTTTTTCATTTAAGACCTCTTGTAGTTGTCCCTTATTTGTATTTTTAATAGCTTCAAAAGTTCCAAAGTAAGAGAGAAGTTTTCGAACTTTTACTTCCCCTATCCCTTTGATACTTAGAAGTGAGATTTGTTTATCCTCTTTTCTTTTTTGTTTTTTATGAAAACTTATAGCAGTTCTATGTACCTCATCTCGTAGCCTTTGAATAAACTGGAGTCTCTTATCTGATGGTTCTAGTCTAAATACCTCATCTTTGGTGTATAAGATATCTCTAGCACCACCCTTTGCTCTATTTGCTTTGGCATCAATTTTTTCTTTTGCTATCCCTACTACATCTATACTTACTCCAACACTTTCCAAGATATCATAAGCAAGGGTTAGAAGTGTTTTCCCACCATCGATTATCCAAATATCAGGAGGTGGATTTTCTTTAAATTTTTCCACTCTTCTAGTAAGCATCTCTTTCATTTGTCCATATTCATCTTTTGAAGATAAGTTGTATAATCTATAGTCATTTCTAATAAATTCATCATTATCCCAAACAACCATCGAACCTACAGTAGCTTGACCCATAATATGAGAATTATCAAAACACTCAAATCTATATGACAATTTATATAATTTAAATAACTCTTTAATACTTATATAAATATCTTTATTTGTATAATTATTATCTATTTTTAAGAGTTCATCACAGTTTCGTAGAGCCATCAAAATAAGCTCTTTCTTCTTCCCAACTTTTGGTGTGTTAAGAGCTATTTTCTTACCAAATCTTGAAACGATAAAGTTCTCCAACTCCTCATTATTTTTGAGCTCTATAGGCAAAATTATCTCATTTGGAACTGTCGGAATCTCATTTGCATAATAATTTACAATAGCAGTTTTATAGATATCTTCTAGCTCTGTTATCTCTGTGGTGTTGATAAAATTATGAGATGCTGAGATAAGTTTTCCATCTCTTATAAACATCTTGACCACAACTCCCCTAAGCCCATCTATCTGAACAGCAAAGAGGTCTATATTTTCAAAATTTGCAAAATCAAGGGTAGATTTGAGTTCAGATTTTTCAATAGTTTTAATTCTGTCACGAAGTACCATGGCCTCCTCAAAACGAAAATCTCCACTTAATTTTTCCATCTTTATCTTGATATCTTCCACTAGTTTTGTTTTATTGTATATATAATAAAGAGCTTTATCTATAATCTTTTGGTACTCTTCTTGTGAAATCTTATCTTCGCAAGGAGCTAAACATTTTCCTATCTGATAAAACAAACAAGCTTTACCACTCTTGATACAATTTTTCTTTTGGACAAGTGGCAAGATCTCATAGATACTATCAAGCATATCACGAGCTCCAGTACTAAATGGACCAAAATACTTTATCCCTTTTCCTTTAAGAACTTTTCTGGTTATCTCTAACCTAGGAAAAGTTTCTGTTGTGTCGATATAGATATATGGATAAGTCTTATCATCCCTTAAGAGTATGTTAAATTTTGGTTTGAGTTGTTTAATAAGGGAGTTCTCTAAAATCAAAGCATCATTTTCATTCGGAACGATGATATACTCCAAATTTGCCACTTCACTTATCATTTTACTTATACGATAAGAGAGCTGACTTGAGGGTGCTAAAATGGGAGTAAATTGAAAATAACTCTTCACCCTATTTTTAATATTTTTCGCTTTTCCTATATATAAAAGACGATTATTTTTATCAAAGTATTGATAGACTCCAGCATTTGATGGGAGGTTTTGTAGTTTTTCCTCTAAAGTCAAAGTTTATAGTTCCCCTTCAAATCTACTATCCAAAACCGAAGCTTTTAATGATAAAAGATTTTATCAAAAAGGATATTAAGGTTAAGCTATCTTTTATTTCTTATTCTTAATTCGACAAGATACCAATTTCCAAACAAATTTAATTTTAAAATCAACCACGGAGTAAATATGAAAAAAAATCTTTTTAATACTATTTCTAACACTGGAGATATTTGCTGGTTCACGAATGTGTGATAGTGGAGAAGTTATCAAACTTTTAAAAGATGACATTGTGAAGCTCGAATCTTTTGAGTTTATTTATATTGCATCAAAAACTTCTCCATAACTTCTCTTGTAGAAGCTATCGCAAAATGTCCTGAACTATGTACAAAATCCATATTTTTATCTTGGGGAAATGGTTTAGCATTTAACTCAAACGAACCCAATCTTTTTGGGGCAACTTTCGCTTTCCAATTATTTTCCTCTTCATCTTCCCATACTACAATTTTAATATGTGGCATAAGTTCTCCATTGATATAAGTTGTCCAATGTGGAGTAAACTCATCAAGTTCAATAATTTTTGGATTTCTATTAAAATTATAAGAGTTATTTACAATATCTTTTGCATCATCGAGTTGATCTTTTGATTCTTTTAGTGAGCCAAATATGGTCATAGCAAATTCGACCGCTTTTTCAAATTGAATATCTTGCTCCTCTCCTGTTATCTTCCCTGAACAATTAAAACATTTTATAAGTGAAGAGTATTCAAACTCTTTTGCTCTTTCTATCCCTACATCATTCATATCTATTAAATTAATAAGTTTTGAGATTTTTGGATACTCCTTTTCGTATCCTAAATATTCCCAAATAAGACCTGCGCTACTTTTTCCACCTTTATATTGGTGATGATCAAAATATTTTATCCCATTAAATTGTTTTCCAATATCAATAACCATATCAAATGGACTAAAATCACTTGTATCGTGATCTACTCTTGTGACAATTATTTCATCATCAGTAAATAATCTAAGAAGTGCTACAGCAGTTACTTCATCCGCATGAAATATTTTATTGTGTGTTGCTATTTGTTTTGTCATATATTTTTACCTCATAATATTTTTATTCATAGTCAATCATCTTTGCTTTACTACGATTATAAAGTTTTTTGCTTGGTTTGGTTCTTGTT
>DYPS01000188.1 GCA_020719775.1 Desulfosporosinus sp.
GGTACAGGTTTAATACCTTTTGTGCATAACTATTCTTTACAATACATAAAGAATCCTTAAAATCCATCAAAGATTTTTGGTCGTGAAAGGTAGGTTTATCTCTCAATGCGACTATTAAATCTATGGTTTTTGTGTGATACATCATATCTCACAAGCATTCTTCTAATATAAGTGTTGGGAATTCTAAGAATCTATGTGGTAAGATTATTGAATTATACGAGCATAATTTCTCATATGGTGTGAGTCAATTCATGCAAATTCACGTATGTTCTCTATACTTATTATAGTATAAGAATCGTTCACGCGCTTCTTTTACAAAGGAATCTCTATCACTTATTTTGTATGCTCTAGGTATGTAAAACTCCTCATCATCGGTCTTGTGGGATCTCTCGATGAGGTTTTTTCTTATATCTTTTGGTCAATCATATTGATAAACTACAACATTTAATGGCGACAATTTTTCCTGTCGTCATCCTAGTTTTCTTTCGCTAGCACTACAAAATTCTACTCATCAATCAAATCATACAGTTATTTTAATATCTACACATAAAGCACGAATATACATCAAGAACATCTTTAAAAACTCTAGTCACATTGTTGAATTTATCTTATGAGAATAAGTTAATCGCCTCATTCTCGTACATACATCAAAAAGTGTTCGTTGATAAATTGGGAGATCTTTTGTTAACTTGAATTTCTCGTAAACATCACTTGGCAATGCTCATTGATCTAAGATATGCTTAACATCATAATGCATATACTCAAATGGAGTTAATGAATCATAGTCATAAATTGGCTTATGCTCTCAATTTTTAGTTCTTACCTTTCTTATCTTAAAGCCATTTCTTTTATAAATTCCTTTAATTATCGACTCTGTATATGATTTTTTAAATCTTCTTAAGATAAATATACGAACTCTTTTGTGTCATCGCCCATGTTTTTTATAAATCTTACTAACCTGCTTTTCTAAGTCGGGTGGTGCTATTCAACGTAATATTTTCGGTCTACAAGAAAGTGATTCCAATCCACTAAATTTTACCATAATTTCTTCATGTGATAATTGGATTCACGAAAGAAAAATAGCCTTATTTTCTTCAGAAATTTTCTTGTGAAAAATCTTCAAAATATTGCTCGTAGAATTACGATGCATAGAATATTTCCTAGAAATAAGCTTCTGCTCTTGTTTAAATAACAAAATTTCTCTAATTATTCTGTATCTAGTAATCACTTCTCATTGGCTTTTTACTAGTTCTTTGTAGCTCATCTCGGCTTTATACATGGATAAACTCTTTGTAGATAAATACAAAGACTGTATTTAAATGTATTTTCTAATAAATCTAAATACTGGTAATTTAATTCCATGCACAAAATGTATTCACCCCTCTATC
>DYPS01000020.1 GCA_020719775.1 Desulfosporosinus sp.
TTTATTGTGAATTAGAAAATTGCCAATTTTGGATGAAGTTTGTACAGTTCTATTACTGCTTTTAGCTTTTATTAATACATGTGGTTCTGTTAATTTCTTTTCCTTCTGTACACAAAATCTTCAAAAGACATAAATCCTGGTTTTTCTGGATTTATCTCCTATTCTATTTGCTCTTACTTATTCATTTTTCTTTTAATCCTTGCTCCTTACTTAACATAAACTTGCTTGAAAAACTACTAACTCATAATTTAAAACTCAACATGTTGATATTTTATAAATTACTCCTTCATTTATTAGACTGTATACCCCATTTGTTCAGCAAGTCCTTTTGATACTATAATCCTTCCCATACATATTTATTCGTTTTTTTACTATAGAACGGCTACTATAAAAAATTTATTTTTCATTCTTTATAAGTAATCTGATAAAATTGCATTGTGGTAAACCTTCGAGAATTCTTAAATAACTGCCTTGATTCCCATATAGAAAAATTAGAATGAAACTCCCCAGTGATATAGAATTTAATTTTTTTCTGTTTCAGCAAGTTGTTAAAATTCTTATCGATATTCTGAGAGACCTTTGGTTACTTTTTTAAAAGCTTTCAAGTTAAAGGTGATTAGGTATTGTGAAAACTCAATACTTTTCATGGTTTTGAAATAAAAATTGTATGGAACATCGCTAACTTCTTAACCATTCTTTTTAAAAGATTAGTGGACCACATCACTCATTTGGTACATATAGAGAAAGCTAAAGATGATTGAATCTTTCTATTATCTTTTATTAAGCTTCTTAAAAGCCTTTTTGACGTTTTTTTTGTTCGAATCTTTTTTTTAACATTAGCTACTTCTTTAGTTACTCATGAATTTTAAATGTAAATAAAAAGTTGAAGTTAAATTGCAGGTTATAGTAAGTAATAATATAACCTATAAATGATATGTAATAATTCATATAACTATAACTGATTAAAAAATAAATATAAGTTCCACATTCGCAAATTTATAAATTTTTAATCAATAATCAGTTAGGAAATGTTCTGAAATGAAAGACTAGATAAGTGTTTATATAATTCAAAATGCCTTTAAAAATAAGAGAACTATCTATAATCTTATAATTAAATTTAATAAGTTCGAATTTTTAGTTTTAGTTTTAATTAATTAAGTTCGCTACATTTTTATTCTATTTAAATATTTTTATATAGACAATTCTGAAATATTAGAATAAGAGTATTTTTATCACATATATTGTTTGTCTTGCTTATTTTAACAGCTCATCTCATACCTCTTTATAAATTTTCTAATCTTAAGCCTTTATAACATGGGTTAAATAAGACTTATATTAATTTTCAGTTTATTTTTATTAGTAAAATCTGGCTTTCTTCTTTGCTTGGTACCTTTTGGATGTTTAAATGCTTTAAACTATGTTTTATGTGTCTATCTCTGACTAAAATATTGTCAGCTTTGGATGAGGTTTATTAATTTGTATCACTGCATTGAGTTTCTATTAATATATGCGATTTTCAGAATCCTTTTTTTTCCTGTACACAAAATCATCGGCAGACATAAAAATAGTATTTTGCGGAGTTATACTCTACACCTACACTTATTGTTTTTCCTTATTCATCATTTTTTATTCTTACTTCCGAACATTACATATACCTGTCGAAAAAATTAGCTACTCATAATTTAAAATTCAACATGCTGATATTTTATAAATTACTCCTTCATTTATTAGACCGTATACCCTATCTATTTCACAAGTGACCTTGAAACTACGATTCTTCCAACGCATATTTGACTTTTTTTTAAGTCTATAACTGCCAAAATAAAATTTTTGCTTTTATTTCTCTATATATGTAGTCTGATAAAATGGCATTATGATCGATGTTTGAGAATTTTTTGATAACTTCCTTGAGTGCAAGCTGAATAAATTCGAATGAAACTCCCCAGTCATAGAGAATTTATGTTTTTCCTGATTATGCTACTTTTTTAAATTGCTATCGATATTCAGACAATGGCTTAATGCCTTCTTTAAATGTCTTCATATTGAAGGTGATAACATGCTAAGAAAACTTAACGCTTTTCATTGTCTTGAAATATAAATTGTACGGAATGTCGCTTACTACTTAGCTATCATTAGGAAAAGATGAGTGAACGACATCATTCATTTGAAATAAATACAAAAAACTAAAAAAGATGGACTATTTCTATTATTTTTTAATAATCTTTTTCAAGGCTTTTTTTCCAACCTTTTTGGTTTAATTCTTATTCTCCAATTAAGTCATTTCTATATTACTCATATTATTTTATGTTATAGGGAAAAAGGTAATGTGAATTAATCAATATTTGTAAATTATAATTTTTTAGAACTCATAATTAATATAACTACTTATTTATACTTTATAAAGATGAACGAATAATAATACTCTAAATTCACAAAGGCTCTCGCTTCTGGATACAAAGAGCTCATAACCCATCGTCCTGAAAGGCCACTCTAACACTTTATTTTCAATTTGCTTCAGAAAGTTCCTTAATAGATGAGAGCTAAGGATTAGTAAATATCATAGTTTTTTAAAAAGTATGAATAAACAGATTTAAAAAAAGTGGAAAGCTTAGAGTCTTCTCAGGTATGATTATTGATTTACACTTTATTATATCCAATTAATAAAATCATTCTTGATATAATTATCTATGAGTATTAGAAAAAGCTTTTTAAATTTATACAAAATTTAATGCTAATTAATTATCAATTATGGAAATAAAAAGTTTCGCTTTCATTATTTTTTCATTTTTAGCTCCATCAACCTATCTGAATTATATTTCATCAATAAATTTGTCTGTTTTATCTGACCAACAATCTAAGCACGCTCTTAATGACTCATTCCTGACTTATCAATTTACACTAATATCTAATTTTATTACATTAGTTTCAAAGCCTGCTTTTGAAGCTAAATTTACATAGCCTTTAGGACGTTTTGAGAAAAGCTATTCTGACTTTGTTTGAAATTATTAAATGACATAGAGTTATTAAAAGTTGAAGTATGGAAAGGAATATGATTCTACTTTCCAGTGGCAAAAGAGTTGTTTATCTAACTACTGTAATAATAATTATCAGGATAATACTGCATTTATTGTCTTTATCCTGATGGATAGTTGTATCTATTTCCGTTTGCACTATTGTAGTGGTAGATGTCTTCCTAATATGGGTGATATTTGTATGCTGTTGGCTCGCATGATCTTAAAAGAATTTAAGGTTGTTTTTATATTTATTAATGAGTTTGATAGAGTTATTGAGGTGGACTTGGCTTTAATATTGCTTGTGATTTTTGCATGTAGTTTTTTAAGTTTGAGGATTATCGAGATGCATTTGATGCGTTTGAATTTTTAGATTTTTGACTTTTGTTAGTTATTTAATTCTTATTTTTGTTGGTTTAGGATTTTTCATGTTTTTTGTTAGTTTTTTTTGTCTATTTGATGAAATATTTTGACTATTTTAGAGATTTGTGCTCAATACTCTTATTAAAATTCATAGATTTCTTGTTCGGAATAATAGAACTAGCGTCAGGTTACTCCTTTTTAATGTTTTACTTTTTGTTCAAATTAATTTGATTAAACAAATTTTCCTTATTATTATTTGATTTTCTTTCTAAACTTTTCGTTTTTGGTTAATCCTTCAGTTTATTAGAAGATGATTTATCTTGTTTCTCTACGCTTTTGACTTTATTTTAAGTTATAATAATTTTGTTTTTGTTTTTAGGCATCACATTTATTTCTGAAGAGGCAGCAATAAATTTATTTTTTTATTGAAATTAATTTTCCCTTTATGACTATTCGGAATCATCTTATTCTTTTGACTCTCTTGACTCTTAGAAATGCATGTCCTAATTTTAAGTGTTAATTTATGCATGTCTATATTTATGTCTTTATTATTTTGAGGGAGGCGCATTTAAGTTTAAGTTTAATGATTGTGGAATGTGATTTGCCACTTTTGAAAGTTATTACATTTAAACTTAACTTTCATGAGCGTAGTCGTTGTTTTGGTAGTTTTCTTATAATGAGTCATTTTATTACTGTTAAAATGTATCTGATACTATTTACGGGGACTAGCTTAATGATTTTTATATAATTTTGCTCTTTCTTTTAAAGTTTTATTGAGTCTATTTTATATTATTTTTTTAACATTTTTTTAAGTGCTACTTGAACTAATTCATTAAACTTATATGAGCTTTATTAAGTTTTGTCAATTACTTTTCCTTGTTTTTCAAATTTTGTTTCATTTCCTTAATTAACATTTTCCCATTCTCTTACACTTCCTGCTTAATAGAAGACTCCTTATTAAAAGATTAAACTTTTATTAGTAATTTTTCCCTTTACAAGGTTAGATCGTTTTTTTAGTTTGCTAGCTTTCTTATCTGTTCCTGTAAAGTGATAATTTTTTTATCATTTTATTTATTAGTGCTATTAATTTAGTTTTTGAGACTGCAAATCGTAAGCTAGAGTTCCTAACTTTTATTTAACTATTTTGAGTATTTTGAAAATACAGACTAAACTGATTTCTATTTCAAATTCTAAAGGGTAGAGTTTTTCTAAATCAACTTTTTGTTTTCTGCTAACAAGACTTGAGAAACTTACTTAGCCTAAATACACTATTTCTTCAATGAATCATTTTAATTGACAAGCTCATTGAGTTTTTCTTCAAATATTAAACACCTTTTATTTTGCTATGTTATTGATTTTTCTAGAGTCTTAAGTCTTTTTGTTTGTTAGTCACGATTTTATTTCAAAAATTTGTTTTACTTTAACATTTTTTACATTTTCTTTGTATTATTGTCAAACTATGCTGCTTTTTGTTACATTTATTAGAGGAAGGTGCATGATGACTTCATTGAATCCATTTTTTATGATTGTAAGATGTTCACACTTTTTCGGAGACTTGTATTTTATTATTATAGAGTTTTTGCTTTCTTTTGAAGGGCCTGCATAGCGCTTACATAGGACTTGCTTTTGATTCTTTCTGATTAGTTTGAATTCAGGCTTTGATGATTGTTTTCCTGATGTTTGTGAAGATTTGATAGACTCGACATGTTTTATTTATTAATTGACTAAAAAGTTTAATTTCTGGCGAATGTCATATCATCTGGCTCATAAGAAGACTTTGCGCTCATTAAGGTCCAATCATTGCCAAACTTTGGTGAATTATGTGAAGTCGGCGCCATCTGCATAAGCCATAGCTCAAGCTGTTTCGACGATAATGAAGAATTGGAAAGCTGATCATACTCTGAAAACACACTGGTCTGCTGCCTTGACATAGGATAAATAGTTAATTATGAATATACAATTTGAATGAATATCAGTTGTTAAATAAAATATAAAAAGTCTAATTTATAGCTTTATAATTGCGAGCATGTTTTTTGCTTCAGGATTAGACATTTATTTTAAGTGGACACGTACCACAATTAATTTTAATTAGGCAAATTATGTTAATATTCTCGTCTCCTCAATTCTCAGTTATGAAAAGGGCTATCGTTATGGCAATGAAATAATTAATATTTGATATTTGATAATTGCTTTATTGCTATCTATCAATTTTATAATAATTATTATATGATGGTTCTGTTATTTTGTTATTTTAATCCTTTCCAATTTTAATTATATATTCAAAAGTTCTAAATTTAAATAAACAAACATTAAAATTACATATAGTGACTCAGCCTGTCACTCATAAATAACCAATTAGTCAAGAAATAGCATAAAAAAATGAAATATGATACTAAATTGTCAAAACACACTGAATAAACCAATTCGGTCAAAAGGCTTTTCTAAGGTCAACAACATATGTTCACAGTTGCAGTACAGTTTTTGAAAAATTCATAACATAAGAACGCAAACACTATCTTTTTCTAAAATAAGATAAAGTAGGAAGTATCCTTTAAGTTTTATAAGGAGTTGAGTTATATTGTAAGATAGGTTTTTAGAGCTACAGATAAAAAACTTATCAATTTTATTAATAAATTCCAAACTGATGAAATTTTATAACTAAAGGAGTTGTAGTCCATGAAGAAATATGTTTTAAATGCTAATCCCAAAGTTAAGCTTACTTTAGACTTACTATTTTTTTTGAACAAAATTAAAAGTGGAATCTAAATTAAACAGATTATCACTCAATTTCATCACTAAAATATTCAAAATATCATGAACTCTCTTAATTATTAGTCTTCGTGCATTTTAAAAGCTAAAATTTATACGGTTTTGGTCCTTGCGAAGTATAGACTATAGCAATTTAGATAAGGGTAAAAATTAATATTGATTTAAAATTGTGTAAAGTAACGAAAAAAATATGAAAACTTAATCCCTGAAAACCTTTAATTTATGAAAACAACATTTTACTTAAGTACAGTCCTAATTGATACCTTAATTGGATCTTACATCAATAGATAACATTAAATTCTATAACTTTTAAAATAAGAAGAGAAAAGATGCAACAATTCACTATTAAATGAGTCATATAAACAGGTATATCTGAATAATCTCCATGACCTTAAGGAAAAATTTAAGAAAAATATAATGTAAGAGATTATTCCAATAAAAAAAAATAAAGATTTATCAAACACCCCAAAAAATTAAAAAAATTTTTTTCAGACTAAACTTAAGTTAGAAGAAAGCGATTCTCATTTTTATAACTAAAAAAGTTCATAAAAATTGGAATAGTTTTGTAAGAGAACTTAAAAAAGATTATTTAATCAAAATAGTTAAACAAATTCTAAAGAATCTCTTAGTAGCGGTATCTATAGCTCAAACAAACTTTAAAAGAGCAAGTCTATGAACTTAAGAGGCATGTACAAACACATATTTTAAGTGAATTAAGATGACCATCATCTTTCGTATAATCCAGCAAAACAAAAAGCATATAAATCTAGATCATTGGTTAGGCAAAAAGATCAGTCTCTTAAAAATTTATTAAGCTCTTCTTTGAGCAAAAAGATATAAATTTATTTGGAATATGAGAAAATGAATAAACATTTTAGTGGTCAGCAAAATAATAGAAGAAAAAAAAAAAATTTGGACTAGTCTCGTGCGAGCTCACAGGACAATACCAATAAGTCTATTGATAAAATTCCATAAAATTCAAGGATTTCTAAAAATAGTAGATAAAAACTCAGTGAAAACAGTCAAGGTGCTCAAATAAATAAGCAAATATCTTAGTTTAAAAAAAATGGAAAAGCATTTAAAAAAAAGAAAATCGCCTCACTATATAAAGCATTTGCATTTAATAATAAGGTTATTGATATTTGTCAGTGGAAGCTTTGTGAATAAAAGTAAAGGTTGCAGGAGATGGTATTTTTTCAAAAATATTTTGTGAAAGAAACATTAACTCATCCGATAAAAGAGTTTTAGGCAGGAATAAAAAAGTAAACATAAAAGTACGAACAGCTTATCACAACGAAATGCTAATTTAAACTTAAATTTATCAAATTTTGGTTAGAAAAATTGTTAATCTGCGAAGTGAAACTAAGTCAAATATAAAAAATCTTTACTTTATAAATTTAAATAAATAGTAAGAAAAACAAAATTATTTTGCATCGAGGAAATAATATTCTATGCGAAAGATTTATTACTATTTGGCCAACACTTAGGTATTTAATTCAAAAAAAAATATTTCAATTTGGGGTTTTCAAAAGATACTAAGATATTTTTATGCAAGTCGTTTCGAAAAAGAACGATAAGAAAAAAATTAAAAAATAAAAATAAAAATAAAGCTTTAAAGATATTGAAAATAAGTTATTTTCTAAGTATTTTGGAGATATTTCAAAGGAATAAGCAGAATAAATTACATTCTTTTTGGATTTCTGTTACAAATTTATTTGTTTGATTAGTCATAGATAAAAAAAAGAAAATTCCTTTAAAGAACATGTGAAAAATATCACATAAGACGTTAATTTTCAATTATCTTAAAATTAGGCTCATTTACAAGTTTAAATGAAAAGAAATTCAAAATTGTAATTAAATCTAATGTCAACATCTGATATTCTTTTGTGCACGTTTTTTAACAAAAGTTAAAACACATTTTTTTTTATAAAAGTCTTCATATCAAAATATTAAATTTTGAAAATGTTATAAGATAGAAAGAAAAATAAAAAAACAACTGGAATAACTGTTTCAATATATTTTCGGTCAAACTTCAGAAAGTATGATTGCTCATCTGTTATTGAACTGAATAAAATTGATTTAAAAAATTTTCATATAAAAATTGAAGATTTCTTTCAATAGATCACATATTTTTTAAAGTTTGGTCGTTTTGCTTGTTCTTTCTCATAAAACTTTTATAATTTTTGTATAAACAAACTTTACATTCACTCTTCTCTAGGAATAAGCACAATTTAATCAAAACCACTAATAAAATCCGCAAGGTTTACAGACTTATATATCTCAAAAAAAGTTATAAAGTCACTTATTGAGCACTAATAAACTGAAAAAACTGAGTTATATCCTATTTCAATCACATAAAATTGCTTAGATCTATTTTCATGGCATTTAAGAGCAAATAATATCCTTCTTCCCAATTCTAAATGGAGGATTGTCCAAAAAAAAATAAAAAATATTTTATCTTTCATGACTCATTTATCGAAAGTGACAAGAAGGAAAAGCAGTTTGTTAGCTTCATAAAAAATCAGATAATATAAGTAAGTATAAGATTCTAAAAAAGTTTAATACAAAAATGATGGTTTTTCAAAATCTAGATTTTGCTTATAACAAAAAACTGTCTATTATTTAGAAAAAATACAAAATCATCCTTGTAAAATTAGGGTAAGTATCCTTCAAGAGATTCATGCAAATATGTGGATCGCATAAATTTTAATATTCAGATCAAATTCAAAAAACCTTTAAAAATTTTACATAAGTTTAAATGATTTTTAATTACTAAACAGACCAATTGCTAAGATTAACAAAAGAAAATAGAAGGATGCCTAAAAAAAATAATAAAACAGTATAAGTAACAGTAATAGTCGTAGCATTATCAGTGACTCTAACATATCTTCTATTGTGCCCTAGAAAAGTTAATATTAAAAACCTTCAGTTGAGTAAAGTTCAACCATTTTTAATAATTTTGAAGCGATAAAAATGTCCGATCCTAAAATGGTTCTGATGAATTTCATTAAAAGGATCGACTTCATGAAGTAAAATTGTTTTCAAAAGGTGTTTATACATGGAGATTTCCAAGATTTTCGTCTTAACTAAAAAATAGCATCAAATTTAAAAGATGATCTATAAAAAGGTCACTTAAAGCATCAATACTTGGCACCATTTTAACACTATTTTTAAACTATTATAAGCAAACCAGTAAGGGTCTAGATAGACAAGAAAAAACAGTATGTAATGCTAACTTTGATAAAACTTCGAATAAATTCCAAAGTTTACTATCAATTTAAGATGATTTTGAAGGAAAAATAATTTCATTATGCATTTTAGATGAGTTAAAAGTCCATGATTTAGCTTTTAAATTTGTCTTCTAGTTAATCTATTAATAAAAGTTTCTAAGGATTTAATCATTTTATGAAAGAGTAAGGATGTGTTCCTTCTATTGTTATTAATTTAAATGAGTCTCAAAAATCTGAGTTATCGCATAATTTTTATCAATCAAGATAGTCTAAGCTTTTGGTTCCAGAAAAAAGAACTTCGATATTATCGAAAATTCCTCAAATATTTTAACCCACATAATAAGATTCCTTATTATCCTTAATCAGATGTCTGTATAGCTACAGCAAATAAGTCTTTTAAACTCTGATGCAGAATATAAAAATATAGCAGATAAGCAGTCGAATGGTTTTAATAATTTACAAAAAAAAGAAAATAATGCACAAACGAATCCTCTAACAAATAAACACATCTCAAACAGGCCTCTAAATAGTATAAATAAAATAATAGCACTAAGACTTAAGATTATAAATATCTTCAGATAACTTTACTGACAGCTATTCCAATATTTTCAGGAGTGTTTAGGAAAATCAAAATTAGGATTTATTATCATCTTTTAGATTAGTCTTGCTGAATGCTTGTCCTGAAAGTGTTTAATAAATATTGGAAAAATAAATTATTGTTTAGATGTAATAGGAAGAGACTTTACAGAGAATTTAATTTTAGAATTAGAAAAGATGTATAAAGTATGGAAGTAGTGGGAAAAAAATTAAAAAAATGGCATAGATCTTCATGAAGTTTTACGAATCTAATATGAAAAAATATTGATAAAGGAATTAATTTTGATTTTTCATCAATAAATATAAGGCTCAATTAATAATCATTGTATTGAATTGCATAAATTTAGATAATAAATCATTCAATCAATTTCGATTTCGTCATTCAATCCCATTAGCTCGACAAAAGGATATAAGTCCATTGCGCTAAAGTTTTTCTCAATTACTCTTTAGTATATGCAAGCGTCGTTTATGTAAAATGAAATCTTCTTTTTGTTTTCCACAACCATTTTTAGCAAATCATCATTAACAACCTTTTTTTCATACTTTTTTACTTATTTTTGAACCCCTAAGTTTCGAACTGTGTGTGTATGTCCATAAAATTGAATGATCTAAGTTTGGCAATCGAGCCACCTTTTATCGAACATGTTACTAGATTCAATTCCAAAACCAATAGAATTGTCTTTAACATTTTTCAACTTAATTTACAAAGTAAAAACTTCATTTTAGCTGAGCTTATTCCCCCAAAGTTGATAATATGAGCCACCTTAAACAGTTTTTTTCATTAAATTCCCAAAAATTAGGTATTTATTTGAGAATTTGCAGTTAGGGTTAACAGTAAATTTGTTTAACTTCTTTGGCTCATTTAATTTTTATGCTTTTTCATCTTTTTACCAATTTTGTTTTTGTATTTATTATTGCATGTTTTACACGATAAATCTTAAATTATTTAGTTAATTTTATTGCTCCGATATTATCAAGTCTTTACTTTTCACTTATCCTTAAAGAAAATTAACCTTTTATTATAATTTTTTTATTTTTCTGTCTTGCAGCTTTTCTTTCGATTACTAAATCTTTTGAAGAGGAAGGGAAAACTTCTTTTTTTTATTCATAAACGCTATCTAAATTGTCAAGGAATTATCTTCTAAATTAAAGGATGATCGTTCTGTAGTTTATAGTGACATAAACAAGTCTTGAGCCGTTTCGAATAAATGAAGAAATATTTCAGGAAGATTATCATTGGAGTAATCACCTTGATGTGCACTCTAAGTTTCATTATTTTAGACAAAGATATTAATCGTGCCTTTCTGAAACGAGAATGAATAGTTGATTTAGTCCTTTTTGAAGTTAAATTATCTTTTTTATCCTTACATTGTTGGTTCTTCAATTGATAAACTTTTCAAAAGATATAAATGTGAAAGAGTTAGGTAAGTATTAAATATTAACTATATAAAAAAAAAATTAATTTTATAAACAAGATTAAATAAATTAAAACTTTTGAAGAATAATGTGATAGTTTATCTGAGTGCAATATTTAAATCTAATCATTTAGACTTCAAACAATCTCAATTTCATCATTCATTCCCATTAACTCAACAAAAGGGTATAAGTCCATCTATCCAAACCATTTTTAAATTGCTGTTTAGTATATGCAAAGGTCGTTTATGTAAAAAGATATCTTCTTCTTGTTTTATACAATCATTGACAAAAAATCATTGTTAGAAACTTTTTTTAAAGGGTTTTTGACTTACTTTTTTTAGCCTAATATTTGTATTGTATGTGTATGACCATAGAATTGAATTATTTATGCATGCAAATCAAGCCATCTTTTATCTAACATATTTCTAGACTAAATTCTTCCAAAGCCAATAGAATTGTCTTTAATATTTTTTAATTTAATTTGCAAAGTGAAAACTTCATTTTAGCTTATCTTGTTCCCCCAAAGTTGAAAATACGAACTACCTTCAACATTTTTTTTTTATTGAATCCCCGATAATTATATATCTGTCCGAAAATTTGCAGTTAGGGTTAACTGTAAATTTGCCTATAATTTTTGGCTCATTTGGTTTATATATTTTTTAATTTTTTTGCCAATTTTATTTTTGCATTTATTATTGCATGCTTTACATTATAAATCTTAAATTATTCAGTTAATTATGTTGCTCCAATATTATCAGGTCTTTACTTTTCACTTACCTTTAAAGAAAATTGGTTCTTTCTTACATTTTTTTTATCTTTTAGGCGATAAATCTTAAATTATTTAGTTAATTATATTGCTACAATATTATCAAGTCTTTACTTTTCACTTACCTTCAAAGAAAAATGACTTTTTCTTATAACTTTTCCATTTTTCTGTCCTGCAGCCTTTCCCTTGAATATTAAATTTTTTAAAGAGGAAGGGAAAGCTTCTTTTTTTTATTCATAATAGCTGTCTAAATTGCCAAAGAATTATCTTCTAAATTAAAGGATGATTGTTCTGTAGTTTATAGTGACCTGTATAAGTCTTGAGCCGTTTAGAATAAGTGAAGAAATATTTCAGGAAGATTGTCATTTGAATAATCGCCTTGGTAAGCATGCTATTTTTTATTGTCTTAGACTAGTATTTTTATAGTACCTTTCTGAAAAGAAAATGAGTAGTTTATTTCTTCTTTTTTGAAGTTTAATTATTTTTTTAATCCTTACATCTTTTTGTTCTTTAATAGATAAATTTTTCCCAAAAAGTTAAATGCAAAGTTGATGAATAATGTATATATTAAAGGTCAAAAAATTAATCATATTTTGTAAATCTATTTTTTTTAAGCCATAAACTATAACAGTTTGTCGGTTTTTAATATGTTTATTTCTTGCTTATTTTTTTACTTATTCTCTAAAATCTTTTATTTATTTCCAAAATTATATTTTAATGCCTTTTTTTTCTTTAATTAAACAGAAATTTAATCTTTTAAAAGTTTTATTATCTTTCTTTCTGCTTGCTTCTCTCTTTCTTATTTATAAAGTCAGGGGTAACTAAATTTACTTTATCCATAAAATCTGCTTAATTGATATAAAAATATCTTTTAAATTAAATCTTGATAACCTTGTGGGCTGAAGTTATATGAATAATTTTTGAATAATTTCAAATAAATCAATAATTGTTTTAGGGAAATTACATTGGAATCTATGATATGCAAGTTCTCACTTATTGTCTTACACAAATATGTTTATAGTATTTTTTTGATAAGAAAAAACACATCTGATAAAAAACTCATGAGAAATAATATTCGATATAGGAACATTCATCTCTATAAAATACTATTTAATCAGATCATAAAATTATTATTTTATTCCTATTAAACTTATGTTCTTTTAAAATCAAATGATCTCTATTTAGTCCCCAAGGTCTCTTAACTGTATAAATGGATATAAATCTTGGCTACTGAATTACTTATCAATATTTTATTAAAGAATAGTAATATTGTTTATGAAAAGGAAGATCTTATTCTTATTTTGGACTACCATTTTTAATTTATCATTTTTTATGACTTTTTTGGAATTTGAAACATATTTAGTTCTTCCTAAACATACTGTATTATGAGTAGGACCGTTGTACATTATCATTTCATTTTGAAAATTAATCACTCTGCTATCAAATAATTTATTAGATTAAATTCCAATTCCAATTATATTGTCTGTTATATTTTTCAAAACGATTTATAGAGTAAACACTTCATTTTATTCTATTTTATTGCCCCATATTTGGTAAATTAAGCCAAACTAAGCAGTTCTTTTAATTATGTTTCCAGTAATTTGATATCTGTTTGAATAAAAACAATTTTAATTAACAGTGAACTTTTTACATTTTTTTTATTACTTTATCTCCATATTTTTAACAGCGTTTTAAAAATTATATTTTTTTAGCTAATTCTTTAGTCTTTAAATCATTAAATCTTTATTTACTCCCTACAACTCTAAATACTTAACCTTTTATTAAAGTCTTTTTATCTTTCTATCTTGAGACTTTTATTTTGATTCCTAACTTCTTTAAAGTGGCAACACAAGTATTTTTTTTTTATTCATAAAAACTACTTAAAGCACTAAAGAAGAATTTTCTAAACTGAAGCATGAATGATCAGTATTTTGTAGCGACGTAAACAGATCTCTTGCATTTTCAAAAAAGTGCAAAAACACTTCAGGAAGATTATCATTCGAATACTAACCTTGATAGACTAATTAGTGTTTACAATCTTCAATGAATATTTTGATTGCACCTTTCTGAAACGTAAAATAGTAGCTAACTTATTATTTTTGAAAATTGATTTATTTGAGTTCGGCTTCCATTTGTTTGATATTATTCAACTGTCGATATATCTTATCTTATATTAATAGTGATTGCTTAAAAAATATAATTTGTGAGTTAATATATTAAGATAAATATATTAAGATGGTTTTAAGAATGTCATTTTTGACACGGCTGCCAAGTTTAATAAGATTGGCTCGGATTATAAAATTCTAATATATTTTAATTATAAGTTATATTTATAAGATAAAATAATTTCTATTTAGGCCCCAATATCTCTCATTTGTATGAATGGATACAAATCCTTGCTCTTGAATTATTTGTCGATGCTCTCCTAAAAAATTAGCACATTGTTTATGAATAAAGATATCTTATTTTTGTATTAGACAAGCATTTTTAATTTATCATTTTTTATGACTTTTTTAACTGCACCCAAATGTTTAGTCCGGCCAAGGCATATTGTATTATTCAAATTAAAACACGAATGCTAAGTATTTTGAAGTGATGTAAACAGATCTTTCGCATTTTCAAAAAAATGCAAGAAAACTTCAGGAAGATTGTCATTTGAGTATTGGCCTTAATATATGCAGTATTATTTGCCATCTTCAATGAATATTTTGATTGCACCATTCTGGAACGCAAAATAGTAGCTGATTTGATCCTTTTTGAAACTGATTTACTTGAGTTCGGCTTCCATCTATATGTCGATATTATTTACTTGCAGATATATCTTATCTAAATATTTATAGCGATTCAATATAAAAAAGAATTTAATATAATCCAGATAATAATATTTTTAAATTGCCATTTTTGACATTGATGCCAAGTTTTCTTTAATTTTTTTAAAATGTCCTCTCCATTAATAAATACTTCCATTAGTTGAAATTTAAATTATCAAATAAATATTTTACTATTTCTTTTATTACGTGAAATCAATATAACTATATAGCTATATAAATCATAGCTAAAATTATTTAGTCTGTAAATCCTCATTTGAAATATCGATTATACTCATTCTATTTCCAGGAACTGCAACTAATCTCACCTTTCTCATATTATCTTAAAACATTGATGTTCTGAACTAGCTACTTTTGCCATGGATGACTAAGTGTGGCATTTCTCTAATAATTAATGGATCTTGTTTGTAAGGCTAACTTGCCATCGTAAAGGCTTCAGTTGGGCACATGTGAGATGATTTTACAATTATCTACATCAGCTAAATCTAAGATTAGATTGAACAGTTTGCCTTCATGTCAAGAAGGTTCTAGCCACAGCCGATCAGCATATTTAAATTGTTTTTTCCTTTGAATACTTGAGGATTTGAACAAAGACCAACATATTCTCTACTTTTTGGGAAAATAACAGGGTTATGCATAATTAATGGGGATATCCGTTTTCTATCCTTTCCACTTGAAGGAATCACAAAAGTTTACACATTTTTACTGATCTGTTATAAAAAGTTATCGAATTCTTTTATTTCCTTAACTTATTTCTTAAAACCTCCAATAATGACTATATTCGCTAAGTTTCTATTTATTAAATTATCCTAGTTTTTTATAAAATGGCTCAGCTTGTACATAGTCTCAAGAGTAGGTTCAGACAAAACTATTAAATACTTTGGGTGTTTTATTGTATTCAAAAGTTTAGGTTGGTGTGGATATTCTGGGTAAAACATTTCACCAACCAAAAACTTGTTTGCATTTTTTTTATATTTACCTTTTATCAAGACAACGACTCCGAAGATAAGTTTATTTGGCTTAATGATTTGACCTGAAAATTAATTAAAAAATACCATCTAACATAGTCCCTTAATCAAACTACAACTTAACTTTTCCAGTATTATCCTAGAGCTAAAACTAATCCAGCTCATCCCACACCCGATTATGATCAGCATATTTTTATTTATATCCTTTCTCAAAGGCACGGATCCTATATTTCTATATCCTCTTCAAGACACCATACAGACAGTCGATATTTTGTTTATCTTCGACTTAGCACATCTCTCTAAGCTAATTTATTCCTACATTTGCATCTCTGAATGATCTTTTTTTGAACTCCTCTAATCGATGCTTGTACATTTATTTGAATTATAGGGTTAGTTATCTTTTTTAGCAGGGCATAACCGGATAAGTTAAGAGACCTTTTTATCTCTCGATGTGTATACTAGGAGCAAGAGAAAGATTGTCAAATGATAGGAGAAGTGACTGCATACTTGTTGGATTTATTAAAGTGGTATTAAGTGATTGAGCGCTAAAATATTATTTTTTTATAAATGGCAGAGTTCTAAATATAAATGAAGAATTCAATAATTAAAAATAATCAAATACAGACAACTAAATTCCCTGAAACTATCAGCATGCAATGACAAATTTAAGGAGCTTGTAAAGCTTAAATTTAGCACATCAAGTTTATATATAGAGTGGATAGGACTTATGGTCTTTTAGCTCAATGGCATCTATCTAATCATACAAAAACCACAGGTTAGAAAATTCATGCCCAAGACTAACGCTCTATTCAAGTCGCATCTCTTCAATAGCACTTTGTAGTTAATAAGCATGTCAACTGCTAATTATTTACTTTTCGTAAAGTTCGATCATACTTATCGTTATTTCATGTAAGGTGCTGAATAATTAAATTCAAGACTTAATTTAGTAATACTCAATTAATTCTCTATGCTATTTTTATATTAAGTTAATTTTCCTGATAAGAAATAATTTAATTACAACTTACAATGCTAATTTATTTGCCTTTATTTTTTGCATATATCATTTTTCCTTATGGTAAGACTCTCTCCTTCTTGATCCTACATGGAATATTTTTATTTTTGATGACCAATGACAGTCTTTTGCTGAATTAAGGTTAACTATAGTCAAATGCAGACATTTTTTAAATTCGCGAATGATCTATAAGTTTTAAGTCTAGGCTTTCCGAAGGGAATATTAAATTCATGATAAAGACATTGCTTCATAAAAATAAGCCAAGCTCGAAATAAATAGCAAATTCACAAAAACGCAGAGCATTAAAATAAAAAAATTTAAAAAATAACGAGTCATCAACTAATGTAAAATTAAAAAATAAAGGCTCAAATTAAGCAAAGACAAAGTCGTACTATTAATCAAGAAGGAAATAACAGTTATAGTAAAAATTAATTATACTACTTGGAGTTAACTATCATTGCAGAGCTATTAAAAAAAATAATCAAAAATAGGAAAGCAAAATGTAAAATATATTAAAGTTATCATTTTCTGATCATCATGCACGACTCATGCAATAGCTAAAGAAATATTGGTATTGCTTCTATATTATTTTTGCCATTTTTAGAATTTTATGCATTGGTATTTTATTGGGATTATTAATTCTTAACCAACTTATTTTTTTTTCATAATATTTATAAAAGTTTAAATGTTCTTCAAACAAACCAGGCACAAGACTGCCAGTTTATTACTTCTAACATGCTTAATAAGTAAATATCCATTTATTTAGTTAATCTTAGCCTTATACAAGCAGTACCTTCAATTTAATATGTCTCAACAAATATTTTGGCACCAGTACCCGCTTACGGCTCACTCATGGGAGGAACCACTCTTTATATCAAAGGGTCAGGCTTTAGTACCATCTCTAATTAAAACTCGATTTTTATTGGACCCTATCCATGTATAGCCAATGCAGATGGAGCCCAAGATAGTCTATTAGTCTGCAGAACGACTGAATTCACTGATCCAAATTTTAAATATGGATTAGCAACAACAGTCACAGTCACAACACCCGAATCCTCACCCTAAACAGCCACCTGCACTATATCTGTATGTAAATTTTCATACGTTGGATCTTACACACCTCTTCTTTATTAAATAAATCCAAGAAGTGCATATGGAGATGAACAGATTAAAATATGGGGCGTTCATAGAATTACTGACCCAGGGGATGGAAGATCAGCTACAATGGGACAAATTTAAAGCCTACTTATTGATGGAATTACCTGTTCCTTGATTGATGTTGTTCAGTAAGATACCATAAGCTCAGGAAGTAGAGATTTAATTGAATGTAATGTCTACAAGGACCAAGATGCAGGAGAGTATAATTTTTCTGAAACTGTTAATTCAGGTTTGATGCAAAATTCAGTTAGAACTTTCCAGACTAGTTTATTTACGGGAAATAACTACACACAAAGAGTTGTCGCCAAAGTTGATGCCATGCCATTCCATTAAGGAGGAAGCTTAGGTCAAAATATTAGGTTATTAGGTACTGGATTTGCTCAAAATCTTACAAACTTTACATGCCAAGTTGCAGGCCAATAATGCCAAGTTACAGAATCTACAGTAACTTCGATTACAGTAAGCATTCCTATTCAAGATCTTTCAAATGTTAATTTTGGAGCTCTTCCAAAAGACTCATCTGATGCTCAAACTCAATAAGGGTAATTTTTGGGCTCACATGGATTCAGATACACCAAATATGACATAACAGATATGTGGAAAACAACCTAAAATTGGATAACCTTTCTACAACAACCATCAAATGGTTTAACCGTACTCGATGACAAGTTAGTTACAGAAGTCAGTTCAACTTAAAGTTAATCTTCACCTTATGCTTAATATTGGAGAGGATACTTTATAGCACCAACCACAGGAGTTTATAGATTTGCAGGGACCGGCGATGACTAATTTATCGTAAAGTTTTCACAAGTTCAAAACAGCTCAAATTTAGCAAATTTACAGACCCTGATCTCTTAATCCCAATATTCAAATCAACATTTCCTTCCATATTGGACAGGCTAAGGAACTACTTAGGTTAACATTACTCTTAGCAAGGGCTATTATTATATGGAAGCTGCCAACTTAAACTATGGAGGTGTTGGTTTTTTCAAATTAATAGTTGATACCCCTTAAAATGGTTATGTGATTAATCCAACATGGCAAGTTGATAAAGTTTAGATAATTCAAAACAACTTAATTCCTGAAATAATTACAGTAACTGTGAATAACACAGCCCTATCAGCTAGTTCAAACCATTCATTTAATCTTTACTATCAAACAGTTTCAAGTGGAATTGTAAGCACCTACCTCTGCGTATTTGCTTTAGGGGATACTGCAGATTAATTTTCATATAAATTATCTCAATCAAACATGTCAGCGCTATCAAACTACAATGATGTCGTAACTTTACAGACAGTTACTGATGCAAGTCTTGCTATTACAAGCTACATTTACACAATCACAATAAACAATTACAGATTAAACCCAGTGGTTCCATTAACTCAGACTTCTGCAGTTAAGATAGCTCAAACCCAAAACCACTCTGCTGCAATCAGCGGAACATACAGTTTAAAAATTGGCACTGATGTCCTATCCGTTTGGTCTACAAAGCTAAACGCTGATTCTCCTAACATATCATTTGACGTCAATACATATCATTTAACAGAAGCCTTAAACAAATATTACAGTTCTTCATAAATAAATGTTGTTTCTTTGAAAGGAATATCAAATGTGGATAAAATTACATATTTCATTTAGTATGTTGGTGTTTTAGGTGTTCCTGGAGAATTGACTGTCAGTGATTCTATTCTCTTATTAGGAGGATCAAATAATACTTTTACTAAGACTGTAACTACATTAAGATGGTTTTCAAATAGACCATTTTACAGTCCGATTCCCATGGATTTCATGAAAACTGCAGAATCCACTCCTCAACTTTATCTAACCACTAACAACATTCCCATCATTTGTCAAGATTGCAGCTACGCATTCGATTCAACCAAAAATGCTGTTGTTAACTCCGCATCATTATCTAGCACTACTTACACAATTTCGGTCACAGATACTGCGAGCGTTGGATTCACACTCAGTGATGTTTCAGTTTACCTCCTCGGAGTTCAATGCAAAACTTTGACTGGAAGTTTGGCCAGTTTTACTTGCAACTTCGACACTAATACTGCTGGAAGTCCTGCTTTGCCAGCAGGTTCTGCTACTCCTTAAGTTCACATCGCTCAAATCGGTTATGCAGATGTTTCAGCCTTGACTTCAGTTACAATTAGTTCGACTGTCACATCTTTGTCACCAGCCTCTACAGGCACTAATGGAGGAATCAAAGCCACTTTAATAGGAACAGGTTTTCCTCTTGATTCCACTACCTCTTTCTCAATCGTCCTCTGTGACAATTCAGTAAATAATTTCATATCAGTCTCCAACTAAAAAATCGAGTTCATAATCCCAAAAGCAGTTACTGCCTGTTCAGGATCTACAAAGTCTCAACTCTAGTTCGGTGGACAGAATCTGACTTTAACCTTCACTTATGACGATGCAGTAACTCCACAAGTCACTTCATTATCAACAACTTCAGCTTCACCTATTCTGAAAGGTCAAGTCACAATCACTGGATCTCAATTTACAACAACAGCCAACACACACGTTTGGCTAACTCAAAACGGTGTTCAAATTTACGAACTTGGAATTCTTTCCTTAACCTCTACCTCAATTCAATGTGTTCTTGGAGGTGGAAAAACTGGACTTTATAATGTTCAAATTTTCGATTCAACTACAGGAGCAAGTACAATCAGCGCAAACTCTGAATTCAGATATGAAATTCTTGTTGATTCAGTCTCTCCAACAAGTGGAGGACTTGGTGGAGGATATGACATCACCATTACTGGAAGAAATTTCGCTTCAGCTGATTCTCACACTGTTTTTGTAGGAGATGCAATGAACAGCATTTGCACAATAAAATCTGCAACAGCCACACAAATCGTCTGCACAGTTCCAAGAATGGATGACACTTATACTCCAAGCACAGCACTTGGAGTTGTAGTAACTGGAAGAATTTTGTAGGAAAGTCGGTGTGCAGGAACATGCGATTTTACATTCGACTAAAGTCCATCAATGACCAACTACGTTTTGGTTCCAAGTACTTTAACTTATGATGCTGGAACTGTTGTCACAATAAATGGAGATTCTACAAAAGGAACAAACTTGACAGGTGCAATTGTCACAGTGGATGGAGTAAGTGTTAACCTAACTACATCAACCTAAACTTCTCTAAGTTTCGCATATCCTGCCTTAACAGTAGGAAGTTATGAAATAGTTATTCAAACTACATTGGGATCATCAGTTACAAACAACTTCCCATTAATCCAAACCTCAACAAAAGCTTGGTTCGCAACAAGCGTCTCAAGTAGTACTGGTTCATCTCAGGGTCAAATCATATCCGTTCAAACCAATGGTCTAACATCTAGCAGAACCGACAGCAAACTTTATGTATACTAAATATGCACTGGTTCAAACACATAATTAAAAATAGTCTCAGCTGCACCTAACAAAATAGAATTCTAAAGCATCAAAGCTATCGGAACTAATTATCAATGCAAATTTAATGTCACATATGGAACATTATTCAAAGTATACAGCTACACATATGATTTTGCTAAAACCCCTGCAGTAAGTATCGCTTCAAATTCCGGTGTATATACTTTGACTCGAACAAATATGACAACAACTGTCTACAATACTGTCATTTTTGAGTACTTAGACTCTCAAGGAAACCCAACTTCCAGTGTATATGCAGCAACATTAGCAGCAGATAATACCATAACCCCAATTAGTGGGTATTTACCAAATGGGCAGTTTAGAATCAGAGTTCATTCAAATACATATGGCTATGCAGTAGTATCTCCATCAACTTTTACTAAAGCTTGGCCTTCAACTCCAACTGCAACTTCAGTTACTTCTTCATTCGTTGGCGGTCAAACTTTGACAATCTCTGGAGCTGGATTCATTACATCTCATCCTGAAAATAATGAAGTTAGCGTTTGCGGAATTAGAGCAGCTGTTCGATCAGCTACTAATTCTCAGTTAGTACTCACTGTACCTCCATTAGTGACAACTCAAACTCAACAACTTTATAATTTAGCCAAATCTTCAATTATTAAAGGCTCTGTAATCAGTGATACTCCAGCAAATGCACTTTTCGTAGTTGATGGAGTTACTAAAACAGTTTATTCATCCGCCAATCCAACGTGCTATGTCGGCCTGAATTTCGGATCAAACGTTTTTGCCGACATTTCGTCAATAAAATACATGCCAAACCCTGCTTGGGCTACAGCTTCAAAATATTTGTCAGGAGCTGTATTTGAAGGTTCAAATGATAGTACAACATGGACAAATATTTTCTCAATTGACACATCTCAAGTTCACTCAGGATGGAATTATTGGATGCCTTCAAGTGCCATTCAATATCAATTTGTCAGATTTTCTCATACTTCAGTTTCAGGATGTCAACTTTCAGACTTTGTATTCTAAGGAATCATCTACTCAAAGTAATCAGTGACAAGTGGAGTCGACAAACAATGCAATGTAGTAGTCAAAGCACCAACAACCGATATCACAATTTCTAATGCAGTTACTTACAGTCACGCAGCTACTTCAACCATTACTGGAATATCTCCGAGTTTCGCATCAAGCGCCGGAGGAGACACTGTCACAATTACTGGTACAAATTTCGGAACTGTGACTAGTGACATCACTGTCACCATTGACGGTGTAGTTTGTTCTGTTTCAAGCACAACTGCTACTCAAATTCAATGCGTAACTGGCTATAGAGCTTCAGCTCCAGCCTCTGGAAATTCATTCGTTGTTACTTCTCAAGGAAATGCAGTTTTACTCACAGTTCCGCCATTCTTATATATCGACAGATGGTCAAATCAAGCAACATGGGGTGGAGAAGCCTTCCCTAGATAAGGAGACTCTGTGTACGTACCAGTTGGCATGACACTGCTTGTCGATGTATAAGCGACACCTATCTTAAACACAGTTTTAGTCGAAGGTAAAATCAAATTTAGTGATGAAATGGACATGACTTTAGACGCACACTACTTTATCATCAACAAAGGTGAGTTCGAAGCAGGGACAGAGGCAAACAGGTATCAACATAAACTGACAATCACTCTACATGGAGGATACTACGACAAACAGTTACCAATTTTCGGAAACAAAGTCCTTGGTTGTAATAACTGCAAATTCAGTCTGCACGGTCAAGTTAGAACTCCAACATGGACATTAACAGCCAATACAGTCAACGTAGGCGCCACATCATTGACAGTCGTTGAGGCAGTCGATTGGCAAATAGGATAGAAAATCGTCATTGCTTCATCTTCTTTCGACCATTACGAAAGTGAGTAAAAAACAATCGCCTCAGTTTCAGCCGATAATATGACAATCACAGTTGTTGAACCTTTCAAATTTAGACATTTTTCAGCCGTATAGACTTACGCTGGAAAAGACTTCGTAATGAGAGCTGAAGTCGGTTTATTGACAAGAAACATCAAAGTTCAAGGAAACGATCAGTCAGTTGCCGATAGGTACGGTTCACACATGATGATGAACGGAAAGAGGGACCAAGGATTGGTGGCTTCATTCAGTTATGCTGAGATCACAAATTGCGGTCAACCTAAGATTATTGGTCGTTATTGCACCCATTTCCATATGGCTGGATAAATGCCAGAAAGTTCAGTTCGAGGAATTGCAGTCCATCATTCATACGCAAGAGTCTTAACAATTCACGGAACACACTTCTTGACAGTTTAGAAAAACGTTGGTTATCATGTTTAAGGACACAACATTTTCATTTAAGATGGTATCGAAACAAATAATGTCATCCAAGACAACTTATTGATCTCATCAATCACCTCACTAACATTACTTCAAAGTGACATAACAGTGGCAAGTATTTGGGTAACAAATCCATACAATACAGTTCAAAGAAACCATGCAGCTGGTGGTGATTTCTATGGTATCTGGTATTAAGTAAAAGATCATCCAGATGGACCAAGTGCTACATCTGATATCTGCCCAATGGGAATGCAGATTGGAGTTTCAAGAGACAATGTTGCTCACTCCAATCTTAGATTCGGTTTAAGAATTTTCAAGTTAAGATCTGCACAATATCCATGTGATCCTATTTTTGATTAAAGTCTACTAGATCCATATACAGCAAATGTTCCAATATAATCTGTTTTCGATAACTACACACTATGGAAGAACAAAGAATGCGGATTTTTAGGTGAATAACTTGGATATACAACTATTAACAACTTCAAAACAATCGATAGTATTAAGGGTGGGCTTCAATTCCACAAGACTAACTTCACAAAGCAGCTAGTCATTGCTCAAAACTCGGTAGTGGTCGGTTTTTCAAACGGAAACGCACCTGCTGACATCGACACAGACTACAATAATGCAAGAGGTCTTATCGCATCAAGAACAGACGGTTTCAAAGCTATTAACATCACATTCGTCAACTTCGGCCCCACTATGACCCCTTTACAATCCTGCAGTTAATGCTACCATTTCAAACTTTGGGTTGTCGGTTCAAAAACAACATAATTTGCACAAATAACTTATGTCAACATTACTGGAAACTATATTTTCTGGGAAAAATGGAGAAGAGAAGTCTTTATGGATTTGGACGGAACTTTGTTGAAACCTTTAGTAGATAATATTAGTCCGGCTATCTCTGCACAAACCTCAGGCTCGATAACACCATATAGACCAAGCGTCATGGTTCCAAGTCACTGTTATCATATTACTGGACCTGTTTGGAATGATACGACTTATTGTGATTCAACTGTAACTTTGAGAAGCATTCTTTTCACGAACGCAATGCCGAGTATTGACTTTATGTCAATTGATATTAAATCACACTTATTGATCGATCCTTACGATAATTTCTCCACCCTTTATTTGACAGATGATGACTTCTCTCAATAATACATGATTGTCATTAAACCATCAAGCATGGATATCAAATCTTCATGGGCTATGCCATTCGCTGTAAATCAGTTTTATAATATTCATTGGAAATTAGGAATAGACTTTACTCATGTCGCAATTGCTCCATCTCGATTATGGAAATAAACCGAAGGAGTTGTTCTAAGATTCAACTACACAGATAATAGAGAGCTGTTCCAAATAGGAAAATGGTATCAATAGCACATTAATTTGCCATATATCGATAAATCATTGGCAATTATTAATCCAACAACATGCAAAAATGGAGACTATTTCCATGATTCTGATAATAAATACTTATTTGTTTGTGTCAGTGGAAGAAATAAAACTGTCAGATAATGGATTGATGTGAACGGTATCAGATGCCTTAACTTCTGCCCTTAGGAACCACTTGAACCGGGAAAATAGGATTTCCAAAGATAATGGACAAACGTCACTCAATGGAACTTAACAGATGCTAGCAATAATCCAAGACTTCCGGTAGCTGGTGAAAATATAACGATTCCATATTAATGGAACTTAGTTTTGAATACAAACCCTCCTGTTCTTAATTATCTTGACATCAAAGGTGACCTAATTTTTGATAGAGCCCAAGACATCACCTTATAGGCTCATTATATCTGGGTTTCACAAGGAAACATCACAATTGGATCTTAAGCGAGTCCTTACATTAAAAAAGCTACAATTATTCTACACGGCTAAAAAGATGATAATTATTTGGTTATTGATCCAAATGCATCAGGAAATAAGATGCTTGCTAATACTGGTGGATTAAAATTCTTCGGAAATCCTCCTAAAAATGTCTGGACTAGATTGACAACTACAGCTGTAATGACATCTACCACTATAACTGTTGCAGATGATATTACAGGATGGAAGGCTCAAGATAAGATTGTAATTGCTCCAAGTTATGACGGACAAAAATAATTCGAAAAAGTTTAAATAGTGTCGATTTCTGGAAAAACAATCACATTTACACCCGCTTTACAATTTGAACATTATGGAGCTGCTACTGCAACCATTTCAAACACTTATGGTGTTTTAGATGCACGTTCTGCAGTTGGTTTGTTAACAAGAAACATCAGAATTACGAATGCATCAGATTCAAACGGATGGGGATGCAGAGTTTTGAACTATGGTTATTTAGAGTTACCATCAGATTTAATAAATGGAAAAGTAAAACTGAAAAATGGATACTTACAATGGAACGGCGTTGAGCTTGATGGTTGCGGTCAGTACGATACAACAAATGCAGGCCTAAAAATTGATCATGTTGGTTTCAATGATCCATCAGTTTTAAGTCCATAAGTTCGAGCTCAATATAATGGATATGCTAAGACATAAATAAACAGCTCATCTATTCATGCATGTTATGGTATGTGTACGTGGATTTCGGATTCAAAAAACGTCTCACTTAACAACAACGTCTTTTTCTGGGCAAGAAAATTCCTTGTCTACGTATAAAGAGTCGATCAATACAACTTCACTAACAATTTGATGATTGGAGCAAGAAAAAGGGATGAACTTGACAGCGTTCTATCAGGAACTAATATGGTAGATGATGTTTCCGGTTATTAACAGTATACTCCAATCGACTATGTGAATGGACAAGTCATTGTATCAAACAATTTAGTTCAAGGCTCTCAAGGAGAAGGATTTGTCTTCCCATTCACGACATGTGACTTGATAGATTCCTATAACTTCCACGATAACACAGCTGGATCATGCCTAGTCGGCTTTGCTTTCCAAAAATTATAGGGAAAATAGTGTTTAGCTGCCGCAAAATTCACTGCTTATGCTTGCCAAATCGGCTTAATGGCTAATCCAACTGGAACTCACCAAAGAATTATCTATCAAGATTCTATCTTTGCTGACAATCAAAGAGGTATTACCTTGAGATTCGCTCATTAAATTGATGATAACACCATGATCCTCAGAAACTCATACTTTACTGGTATTTCTAGGCCAACTTGCACAACTTGTTATTCATCTTCAAAGTTATCCTATTGCAACGGAGGATATGCAATTAGAATGTTTTCAGCAACTATTTCAGGTTAATAGTTCCCATTGGTGAAAAAAATTTAAGGACATGATGTAATTTGTACTCAACAAGCTTTTGACTTCAAATCTTACTTTAATAATGTCACATTCTAAAACTATGTATATACAAACCCAACTTTGCCTTATTGTAAACAAATGAGTGTCTTTAAGCGTCATGACATAGCCTCTGATGGAGTTGCTTCTGTTTATTTAACGAACTCACCTTGCAAAAACTGTGAATAAAAAGCATGGGGATCATTCTAACCGCCAAATGTCGCATGGAGGGGATGGTTTGGAGGATGTGGATAATTTGATTGCACAGGTCCCAATAACTACTTCATTTATGATCAAGATGGATCATTTACAGGAAGTCCAAGTCAAATTTTGGCAAATAATTCCATGATAGGTGATTATGAAAGTGCATGCAGAGCTATTCCATAAATTAATGGGCATCATTGTGCTATGGAAGACTTAGCAGTTTTATAATATGAATCAATTGCACCAGACTTTAATTTAAGAATTATGTGGCCCGTATTTTTGTTCTATGATGGAGGAAATTGGACATCAAAGACTAATGGATGGAGATAATGGCATTGGAACGGACCTGAACCAATGAATAATAGACTTGCAAGATTTTGGTCGGTAATAAAACTGCATAAAACTTATAACTTGACATATTCTAGTTAGCCACCTTCAGATTCAAGATTCCAAATCCAAAAAAGACTGGACCCAACAGGAAATCCAAATGACTGGGCAATTATCAGAATTTATTATCCACTTCCAAATTCGCTATAAGTTTTAGTAAAAAATTCAACTGGACAAGACATCATCGTGAAACCATTCCCTATCAAATAAAACGTTCCAGTTGATTTGTCGCTTCACACAAGTGTTTGCGGAGCTAACAACTTCCATTATCAGAACGGTACAATCTAATTTGTAGTAAATGGAGTATAAAATTGTCAAGTAAGAGTCAGACTTTCAAGCTATGTTCAATTATCTGCAAGAATCAACATCCCAATTGCAGATTTTTACGCAAATAATGGAATAACTACATTTATCACCAACATCTGCGCATTTTTAGGAATTGACACAGGAAGACTCAAAATAGTCGGTGTAAAGAGTGGATCTACCGAACTTACAGCAGTTATTCAAGCAAATGCTAGCAGTTTAGATAACTCAACAACATCTTCCGTTTCTCAAGCTGCCACGAATGCAAACTTACAGGCATTAGCATCTCAGGCAGTAGCAGGAATGCAAAGTGGAGCTGTTGATGTCGGAGGACCTCTGATCAGTGTCAGTTCTTCAGTTGTTGTTTTGAACCCAGATGGATCAGTTTATACAGGGTAACAATCAATATAAAGCAACACTCTGATAATAATCCTAGCAGTAATAATTCCAATAATAGTAATCGGAGTAACAGTTGGAGTTGTATGCTACTTGAAGCGAAAGAGAGAAAGAGTGTCATCGACATAGAGCATAAGCGAGCAATCATTCGGTTCAAACTAGCTAAAATAGTACAAGAGAGAAACCATAAAGGTGTCATAGGTTCCATTCGAATTGACAAAGATGGGCGACACTTGGTACCACCAATGATCAATAAAAAAGAGGATTAATTATGATTATAATTACAATACATTATTATTATTCGATTAAATTAAATATGATTTAGGACATGATTAGTAACTTATGAGAAATTTAAGCCTATATTTAATGAAATACTATTTGAATAATAAATTTTATGAATGAATGTTCTTAAACTATATACATTTGATAAGCGCTTCTTTAACTTTACTATATTTACTATATTTACTATATTTGTTTACAAATCGTCTGCACAGTTCCAAGAATGGATTAAACTTATACTCCAAGCACAGCACTTGGAGTTGTAGTAACTGGAAGAATTTTGTAGGAAAGTCGGTGTGCAGGAACATGCGATTTTACATTCGACTAAAGTCCATCAATGACCAACTACGTTTTGGTTCCAAGTACTTTAACTTATGATGCTGGAACTGTTGTCACAATAAATGGAGATTCTACAAAAGGAACAAACTTAACAGGTGCAATTGTCACAGTGGGTGGAGTAAGTGTTAACCTAACTACATCATCCTAAACTTCTCTAAGTTTCGCATATCCTGCGTTAAAAGCTGGTAGTTATTAAATATTAATCCAAACAACTATCGGCAGCAACTATCCAGACATTAAAACCTCAACCAGCACATGGCTAATTAATGGAATATCTCGTAGTGCTGGTTCAACCTAAGGACACATTATTTCTGTTGGCGGAAATGGGTTAACAAATAGTGTTTCTGACCCTTTACTAAACATTTATCTTCTTTGTCCAAGTGCAAAAACAAAGCTAACAATCCTTGCTGCAGTTCCGAATAAAATCACATTTTTAATGATTCCAAAAGCAGCAGACTCCTCTTGCGCAGTTAATGTCACCTATGGAACAACAGTCAGAGTTTATGGATATACATATGATAGTACTAAGACTCCTGCTGTGAGTATTGTTTAAAATTCAGGAGTTTATACTTTGACAAAAACAAATTTAACTGGAATGACTTTTGATACTGTAACATTTTAGTATCTTGATTCTCAAGGTAATCCAACTTCAACAGTTTATTCAGGAGTCGCAACAAATGTTAATTCGACTACAGCTACATTAGTTCCGGTCGGTGGGTATTTGTCAAATGGGAAATTTAGAATAAGAATTCATACAGGTCTATTGGGGTATTCAGTCGTTACTCCTTCCATTTTTACTAAAGCTTGGACTTCAACTCCAACTGCAACTTCAGTTACTTCTTCATTCGTTGGTGGTAAAACTTTAACAATCTCTGGAGCTGGATTCATTACTAATCATCCTGAAAATAATGAAGTTAGTGTTTGTGGAATCAAAGCATCTGTTCAGTCAGCTACTAATTCTCAATTAGTACTTACTGTACCACCATTAATCACAACTCAAACCTCAGCAACTTTATAATTTAGCCAAATCTTCTACAATTAAGGGCACTGTGATTAGTGATACTCCAGCAAATGCACCTTTCGTAGTTGATGGAGCTATCAGCACAATTTACTCATCGACCAATCCAACATGTTATGTTGGTTTGAATTTCGGATCAAACACTTTTGCCAACATTTCATCAATAAAATACATGCCAAACCCTGCTTGGGCTACAGCTGCTAATTATCTTAAGGGAGCAACTTTTGAAGGTTCGAATGATAGTACAACATGGACAACAATTTTCACAATTGACACATCTCAAGTTCACTCAGGATGGAATTATTGGATGCCTTCAAGTGTCATTCAATATCAATTTGTCAGATTTTCTCATACTTCAGTTTCAGGATGTCAACTTTCAGACTTTGTATTCTAAGGAATCATCTACTCAAAGTAATCAGTGACAAGTGGAGTCGACAAACAATGCAATGTAGTAGTCAAAGCACCAACAACCGATATCACAATTTCTAATGCAGTTACTTACAGTCACGCAGCTACTTCAACCATTACTGGAATATCTCCGAGTTTCGCATCAAGCGCCGGAGGAGACACTGTCACAATTACTGGTACAAATTTCGGAACTGTGACTAGTGACATCACTGTCACCATTGACGGTGTAGTTTGTTCTGTTTCAAGCACAACTGCTACTCAAATTCAATGCGTAACTGGCTATAGAGCTTCAGCTCCAGCCTCTGGAAATTCATTCGTTGTTACTTCTCAAGGAAATGCAGTTTTACTCACAGTTCCGCCATTCTTATATATCGACAGATGGTCACAAAGTCCTTGGTTGTAAAAACTGCAAATTCAGTCTACACGGTCAAGTTAGAACTCCAACATGGACATTAACAGCCAATACAGTCAACGTAGGCGCCACATCATTGACAGTCGTTGAGGCAGTCGATTGGCAAATAGGATAGAAAATCGTCATTGCTTCATCTTCTTTCGACCATTACGAAAGTGAGTAAAAAACAATCGCCTCAGTTTCAGCCGATAATATGACAATCACAGTTGTTGAACCTTTCAAATTTAGACATTTTTCAGCCGTATAGACTTACGCTGGAAAAGACTTCGTAATGAGAGCTGAAGTCGGTTTATTGACAAGAAACATCAAAGTTCAAGGAAACGATCAGTCAGTTGCCGATAGGTACGGTTCACACATGATGATGAACGGAAAGAGGGACCAAGGATTGGTGGCTTCATTCAGTTATGCTGAGATCACAAATTGCGGTCAACCTAAGATTATTGGTCGTTATTGCACCCATTTCCATATGGCTGGATAAATGCCAGAAAGTTCAGTTCGAGGAATTGCAGTCCATCATTCATACGCAAGAGTCTTAACAATTCACGGAACACACTTCTTGACAGTTTAGAAAAACGTTGGTTATCATGTTTAAGGACACAACATTTTCATTTAAGATGGTATCGAAACAAACAATGTCATCCAAGACAATCTGATGATCTCATCAATCACCTCACTAACTTTACTTCAAAGCGATATTTCAGTAGCTAGTTATTGGATTACAAATCCTTTTAACTATTTCCGAAGAAACCATGCAGCAGGAGGTAATTTTTATGGTATTTGGTATTAAGTGAAAGATCATCCAGATGGACCAAGTGCTACAAACGATGTTCGCCCTATGGGAATGCCAGTTGCTCAATCTACCGATAACATTGCTCATTATAATGCTAGATTCGGTCTTAGAATTATCAAGTTAGCTGCAATGCAATATCCATGTCTTCCCCCATTTAACTAAGGTCTAGCAGATCCATACACAGGAAATGTTCCAATTTTGTCTCTATTTGATAACTTTACTTTATGGAGAAATCAATAATGTGGATTTTTAGGCTAGTAACTCGGATATACAACCATTAATGACTTCAAAACGATCGACAGTCAAAAAGGTGGACTTCAATTCCATAAAACAAATTTCACAAAATAGTACGTAACGGCTCAAAATTCAGTAATTGTAGGATTTTCAAGTGGAAACTCACCTGATAATATCGATAGTTATTATAAAAATGGAAGAGGGTTAATCGCCTCCAGAACAGACGGTCTCTTGGTAAGCAACATCACTTTTGTCAATTTTGGCCCAACCATGACTCCACTACAATCTTGTAGTTAGTGTTGGAACTTAAAACTTTGGGTTGTTGGTTCAAAAACCACCTAATTCTAAAAGATCACATATACTAATGTGACTGGAAATTACATATTTTGGTAAAAATGGAGAAGATAGATTTTTATTGATCGAGATGGAACACTATTAAAGCCTTTAGTTGACTCATTTTTGCCGTCAATATCACCTCAAACTTCCGGAACTATCACCCCATATATCAATAGTTTAAATCAAGATCACTGCTATAATATAACTGATCCAGCATGGAATGCATCGGTTTATTGCGATTCAACCATTACCTTAAGAAGTATTTTATTCTAAAATGCCATGCCTTATATCAATTTTTAGTCTATTGATATCAAAGTTCATTTATTGGACGATCCAATGGACAACTTTACTTTGCTAAGTCTAACCGATGATGATTTTACTCAGTAATATCTGATAGTTATAAAGCCGTTGAGCAAGGATATTCCATTTTCTTGGGCAATGCCATTCGCAGTTAACAGAACATATAATGTTCACTGGAAATTAGGTATAGATTTTGATCATGTCGCAATTGCCCCATCTAGACTATGGCTATAAACATAAGGAGTTGTTCTTAGGTTTAACTATAGCGATCATCGGTAACTGTATAATATTGGAAAGTGGTATCAACAAAAATACAATGTCAATAATACTAAGCAAAATGCCTTACTTGATCCTTTAGCATGCTAAACGGAGATTATTATCATGATGTAGATAACAGATACTTGTTCGTTTGTGTCAGTGGAAGAAACAAGCAAATTAGAGAATGGACTGATGTCAACGCCGTAAAATGCTTAAATTATTGTCCAACATAAGTTCCTGGTCTGTAAAAGTAGAATTTCGCAAGGTATTGGTATCAAAATGTGAGTCAGTGGAACTTAACAGATTCAAGCGGAAATCCTAGAGTGCCAGCAGCTGGATAAAATGTAACAATTCCTTATGCATGGAATTTAATAATGGATCAAGATCCACCCCTTCTAAACTATTTGGAAGTTCAAGGAAATCTAATATTTGATAAATCTAGAGATAACAGACTACAGGCCCATTATATTTGGGTTTCACAGGGTAATATAACTATCGGATCTGCAGAGAGTCCTTTCACTAATAAAGCCTAGATTGTTCTACATGGTGAAAAAGACGATCCTTATCTCGTTATAGACGAAAATGCATCAGGTAACAAAATGCTTGTCAACACTGGAGGGTTACAATTTTTCGGAAATCCTCCTAAAAATGTATGGACCAGATTATCAGCTACTGCCCTAATTGGAGATTCGTCAATAACTGTTGCAGATGATATAACAGGCTGGAAAGTTAATGATTATGTAATAATTGCGCCAAGTTATGATGGAAAGAAATAATTTGAGAAAGTCCAAATCACGAGTATTACCGGTAAAACAATTAGTTTTACACCTTCCCTTACCTATGAGCATTATGGAGCTGTAAGTACAACCATTTCAAATACATTTGGTGTCCTAGATGCTAGAGCAGCAGTTGGATTATTAACAAGAAATATTAGAATAACTAATGCATCAGATGCAAACGGATGGGGATGCAGAGTTCTCAACTATGGTTATTATCAATTGCCTTAGTCATTAAGTGGAGGTTAAGTTTTGTTAAAAAATGGATATTTACAATGGAATGGAGTTGAATTAGATGGTTGCGGTCAGTATGATACAACATATGCAGGCTTAAAAATTGATAGAGTAGGATTTAATGACCCTTCAGCACTAAATCCCGATATTCAAGCACTTTATAATGGATACCCAAAGACATAAATAAACAGTTCATCTATTCATGCATGTTATGGTATGTGCACTTGGACCTCCGATTCAAAGAATGTTTCGCTTAACAACAACGTATTTTTCTGGGCAAGGAAATTCCTTGTATATGTATAAAGAGTCGATAAATACAACTTCACAAACAATTTATTGGTTGGAGCAAGAAAAAGAGATGAACTTACTCCAATTTTATTGCTAACACACATGCCAGATGATATAGCTGCCTATTAACAATACACAGCAATAGATTTCGCAAATGGCCAAGTTCAAGTCTCAAACAACTTAGTTCAAGGCTCATAAGGAGAAGGATTCGTTTTTCCATTTACTACATGTGATAGGATAAATACTTACAACTTTTATGATAACACAGCTGGTTCATGTGAAATCGGCTTCATGTTTTAAGGTTTGAAAGGACAGACATGTCTAGCCGCTTCAAAATTTGTAACTTATGCAAGTTAAATTGGTCTCATGGCAAATCCACCAGGTAGTTCACTAAAGACTCATGTATCAAAATTTATTCTTCGCTGATAATCGAAGAGGAATTACTCTGAGATATGCTCATTAAATCGATGATAATACTGTCATACTGAAAGATTCATATTTTACTGGTATTTCTAGACCAAACTGTCTTTCGTGCTATTCGGAATCAAAATTATCCTATTGTAATGGAGGATTTGCTGTTAGAATGTTCTCAGGAACAATTTCGGGTTAAAATTTCCCATTGATTAAGCCAGCTGTCGGATTTGATGTAATCTGTACTCAAGAATCATATGACTTTAAATCGTATTTCAATAACGTAACATTTGAAAATTATTACCATACTAATCCACTCATACCGTATTGCAGTAATATGAGCGTTTTTAGAAGACATGACGCAGCTTCAGATGGTGTTGCATCAGTATATATGACGAAATCACTTTGCTTAAACTGTCAGAATACAACTTGGGCATATTTTGAAAAACCAAATCCAGCATGGCAAGGATGGTTTGGAGGGTGTGGTCAATTGGATTGCACTGGACCAAACAACTACTTTATTTATGATCAAGATGGAAATGTTACAGGAAGTCCCAGTCAAATTTTAGCAAATAATTCCATGATCGGTGATTACGAAAGTGCCTGCACCTTTATTCCATAAATTAAAGGATATCATTGCGCAATGGTAGATTTAGCAGTTTTATAATATGAATCAATCGCACCAGATTTCAACAAGAGAATTATGTGGCCGGTCTTCTTATTTTATGATGGTGGAAATTGGACAACAACTACAAACGGATGGAAATAATGGGTTTGGAATGGAGCCTAACCTATGAATACAAGACTGGCAAGATTTTGGTCAGTAATCAAAGTGCAAAAAACCTATAATCTCACATATTCAAGTCAACCTCCTTCAGATTCAAGATTCCAAATCCAAAAAAGACTGGACCCAACAGGAAACCCAAATGACTGGGCAATTATCAGAATCTATTACCCACTTCCAAATTCAATAGAAGTGTTAGTCAAAAATACAACTGGAAAGGACATCGTTGTAAAACCCTTCCCTATTAAGTAAAATGTTCCAGTTGATTTATCTCAATATACAGGAGTATGTGGGGCCAACAACTTCCATTATCAAAATGGTACAATAGAATTCGTCGTCAATGGAGTCTAAAATTGTCAAGTCAGAGTCAGACTATCAAGTTATATCCAACTATCTGCTAGAATCAGCATCCCAATCGCAGACTTCTATTCTAACAATGGAGTCACAACATTTATCACAAATATTTGCGCATTTTTAGGAATCGATACCGGAAGACTAAAAATAGTTGGTGTCAAAAGCGGATCAATAATTGTTACAGCAGTTATTCATGCAAATGGTAGTAGTTTAGACACCTCAACAACATCTTCAACTTCCCAAGCTGCAATAAATGCAAATTTACAAGCTTTGGCAGCTAAAGCAGTAGCCGGAATGCAAAGCGGAGCTATTAACGTTGGCGGTCCTCTTATTGACGTAAGTTCCTCAGTCGTAGTACTAAACTCAGACGGTTCAGTATATTCATAATCTTAAGTTTCTGGCGGCAATATGAAAATAATTTTATTAGCAACAATAATCCCAGTAGTGGTAATCATAGTAGTTGTTTCAGTTGTCTGCTACTTAAAGCGAAAGAGAGAAAGAGTAGGATCTGCTGAGATCATAAGTTAACAGTCATACAATTCCAGTTAGCTCAAGTAATACAAAAGAACAACCATAAAGGTGTCTTAGGTTCCTTTCTAGATAAACAAGATGGAGGACACCTGGTACAACCAATGAGAAAGATTGAAGATCAATTTGTACATTAGTACATTAGTACTTGATAATTTGATACATTAAACATTGAATTAAATAATTATAGATTTATCTACTAAAATTGAGAACATTAAAAGTTTTCTTGGTCAAGATATTCTTTTGTATTTTCTGCATTTTTGTATTAAAATTAATTGCATGCTTTTTTATATTTCTTCGGTTCTATGTTCATCTTTTTCATTATAATATTCAAATTATTACTTTGACTTTGATTCACTCTTTCAATTTCA